>JAFCBX010000057.1 GCA_017610505.1 Methanosarcinales archaeon
AGAGATATTGAATAAAAATAAATAGTATGGAAGAATTCTTGGGAACTATTTGATTAAGAAATAAGCAACTAAATTAACAAAGCCAAGTGCAATTGGGTAAAGCAGATATATCTTAAAGCCATTAACAAGTATGCCTGTCAGTGAAAACACAATCAGGCCCAGGGCAACGAAGTTGTATACGGAAAGTATGACGCATGGGCACATTATAGTGGCAATACTAGAAGACTCCATATATTCAACTGATTTCTTTAGAGAAAAATATGAAACACAAGCAGAGAAAAATCTTAAAATATCTTTGGCTAGATTAAGTTAGCAATAGGAAAATATTTATACCTTAATGTATTAGACTGGTTATGGAAGATAAATATCAAAAAGGATTTGCTGATTCTAAGCTTTATTATGTTATTGATGAGGAATCTGGAGAAGTGGTGCCCATATATTTTCCTGATGATGCTGTAATTCCTGAAGCAAAACCTGGTGCAAAGGCAGGTAATCCTCTTCTTGATGAAATAAATGAGAAATTAAGAAAGGAAAACATAACAGAAAAGACGAAGGGATTATATAAAATAAATAAAAAACTAAAAAATCCGTAAAATATTAAAACAAAAGCATATTTTCTGTTTTTATGGAAAAATCCAATGATCCACGGGATATAAAGAACATTAGCCTTAAGAACAAGATTTTTATTGGCCTGGCAATGTTCTGCCCTTTCTCTGGCTTTAAGAAGCTTTTGTATAGGATGATGGGAGCAACTATTGGCAAAAATGTTTTCTTTGGCCCGCAGTCTGTTATAATAAGCAATAATTATCATAATGTAAAGATTGGTGATAATGTATTTTTCTCATTGGGTGTTGCAATAACAGCAGATGAACTCATAATAGGAAATAATACACATGTTGGATACCAGGCATTGATGACAGGAAAGAAAATCTCAATAGGAAAGAACTGCAATATTAATAACAGGGTTTTTATTGAGGCATATTATGCTCCTGTAATTATTGAGGATAATGTTACAATAGCTGGCTCTGTAATGATTTCATCACATGACGGCTCTTTCATGAATGTCTTGGGCAAGGAAATGATAGCAAAACAAATTATATTAAAAAAGCGATGTTTTATTGGCAACAATGCAGTTATACTCCCAGGCATAACAATAAACGAAAAATCAATAGTTGGAGCAGGAGCTGTTGTTACAAAGGATGTTGAAGAAAGAACAATTGTTGTTGGAGTTCCTGCAAAGGCAATAAGAAAAATCTGATTATAATTTTTTTAATAACTCAACAACTTTCTTTTTCCATTTCTTGAATTCATTGAAATCAACACCTAAATAATGAATATTCTTGTCTGAAAAATTGTTTATGACAAATATCAGTTCATCTTTGAATTTTTCTTTCTTATATTTCTTAAGCAGTTTTGCGTATGTTTTCCAATTAATATCTGAATGCAATATAACAGTAATAATATCTATTGCATCTTTCTCTCCCTTAATGCTGTTTCTCCTGTCAATCTCAGCACCCTGCTTTAATATCAGAAGCGGCTCTGCCCTTAAGGTATTGATGCCTTTTATCATAACTGTTTGAGTGTTTAAATCCACTAAAGGAATTGCTAAGTTTGAGAAGTATGGAACATAAATATCAATATCAAATTTTCCAGATTTTATCTCATATTTTTTAAGCCTGTTATTTTTAACCAAATCATATTCTTGTTCCAGTTTTTTTAATGTATTATAATCAACAATTATATCTATGTCCTTTGACTTATGCAAGCCAGTGTGAAGATATGCTGCCCATCCGCCTATAAGTATAAAATTAAATTCTTTTTTTAGCAAAACTAATCTTTCCCAGCTTGCCTTGGTTAATAATTCCGGCCAAAACTCCATTTATCTCACCTTTTGCTCTAATTCCTTTAAAAATTCTTTTGCATACCATGTGCCCAAGTTCCATAAGTCCACATATACCTGTGCTGATGGTGCAATATTATTTTTGGTTAATCTATCCATTTCTTTGTCTTGATTGAGTACAACTAAATTTGCATGCCCTTTTTTAAAAGGAAACCTTGCTTTAATTTCATCAGGGTTATTTGAATAAACAATAACCTCGCTGTAATCTGCAGGCACATCATCAAACCTAAATTTGTATGCAGAATATGCTGTGTAGATAATGCCTGATGGGAGGTTTTTCTCAATATCCTGGATTGATAAATTAACATTTGTTTGGTAAATAATGTCTTTGTCAAGGTTTCTTTTGGTTGCCCAGAAAATCAGTATTTTCTCAATGTCTCTTATACTAAAAAACCTTTTTTCAATGTTTATTCCTCCTATTTTATCAAGGGGCCTTAATGCATTGTTAACAGTACTTAGAGAAACATTTAGCCTTTTAGACAGCTCAAGCTGAGTAAATCTATTTTTTTTGCTTTCAATTGCATCAAACAATATCTCCCTGTAAATTATTTCTGTCTTCTTCATATTTCGATAAAATATCTTTTTATTTATAAATGTTTCGATAATTTTCGAAAGTTAAAAGCAATTAAGAAATCAAAGAATCAATAAGCTCTTTCTGCTGTTTTGACCAGTCTTTATCAGGATGAGTCCTGATGTAATTAGCCCAGTATTTTATCATCCATTCCATGTCCTGCTTGTTTATCTTATCCTGCATATTTCTTTATGAATTGTTCATAATATTTAATTTTTATGTTTCAAGGAGTCATTTCGATATTGGCAAATCTTTCTGTTGATGGAAAGGTTTTATAGCAAAATCTTTCTGTTTAATGAATAATTTTATCAAAAATTGTTCATTTGAATATATAATTTTATGTTAAATATCACAAAACTTTGATGCTGATTATTACTGCCTTAAAAACACAATAATTATATATTAATGGCTTTAAACAGGTTATATGAAAGTCATAAGAACAATTGAATCCTTTTATCCGTATGTCACAGGGCCTGCTAACCAGGCCTTTAAGATATCTGAAGGGCTTTATAAGAATGGCGTGGAATCTCCTATTTTCACAACTGATTTTAATGTAGAGAATGTAAAGCCAATGGAATATTTTGGTGAGGTTCTTGTAAAAAGGTTTAAGGTTAAGACAAAGATTATGAAATACTGCTTTACTCCATCAATGAAAAAAGCACTTGAAAATGAAAGATTTGATATTGTCCACAGCCATAACTACCGCTCTTACCAGTCTTCCTTAGGCTATAAAATAGCAAGAAAAATGGGAAAGTCTTTTGTGATAAACACCCATGGAACTCTTTTGGCTTACAAGAATTTCAATATGGGCCTTGCCTCAAGGCTGCCTTATTATGTTTATGATTTATTAACCTTAAAAAAGGTTGTTAAAAAAGCAGACATGGTTGTTGCTGCAACAGAGCAGGAATATAAAGAGGCATTGGAATTTGGAATTAAAAAAGAAAATCTAACAATAATTCCAGTTGGAATTAATATTAAGGATTATGAGCCTGTTAAAAAGGATTCCTCAATGATGAATCTTTTGTTTGTTGGGAGGATATCAAGGGACCGCAATCTAGAGCCTATAATAAAGGCTATGAGAATATTAAATCATAAAAAAATAAAACTTACAATAGTTGGAGGAGAAGCAAAGAGATCAGAAACCTCTAGAACAGGTTATATTGATGAGTTAAGGAAACTGGCTGAGGGGTTGAATATAGAATTTACAGGCCCAAAATACGGAAAAGAGCTAATTAATTATTATAAAAAAGCTGATATCTTTGTTTATACATCTTTTTATGAAAACTTCGGCCAAACAATGCTTGAGGCAGGAGCTGCAGGCTTGCCGATAATATCAGCAAAAACAGGAATTGCAAATGATATTGTGAAAGATAATAAGACTGGCTTTATTGTTGGGCATGATGATCCTAAAAAGATTGCAGAATATATTAAAGAGCTATCAGACAAAAACAAAAGGGACTTGTTTGGAAAAAGAATAAGAGAAATAGTAAAAAAGAATTTTGATTGGGACAATATTATTAAGAAATATATTAAGGTTTATGATTCAATAATGTAAGTTTTCTTAAGAATCATTCTCCCCTAAGAAAGGTTTTGAACCTGTGTTTTAAAGAATTCTTTTTTTTATTTTAAAATTAATTCATCTATTCCGGAAAAACCCATGAAAAGACCAGGCAAAGCATAAAAATAGGGTTTATTCACCAAGAATAGTATTGAAGAAAAATTCTATAAAAAGAGAGTTAGAAATGAATGTGGAAGAATTTGTAAAAGAAAAGGAAAATAAAGATTTGGATTTCAAGTTGGAGTTGCCTGAATCCAAAAAAGCTGCCCAGTTAGTTACTGCACTTTATAATTCTAGGGGCGGAAAAATAATTTTGGGCGTTGATGACAATAGAAGGTTAGTTGGCTTAAAAAATCCCCAAAAAGTTGAGCATAAGTTTACCCAGATAATAAGGCATTGGTGCAAATTAGATGAAGAGCCAAAAATTGAATTTGTAAAATATGAAAATAGGAATTTCATTGTTATTCATTGCCCTAAAGGAAAAAATACTCCTTATTTTGTCAGAGGTGAATCAAAACCAAGAGTCAGAATATGCTCTTCTAATGTTATTGCAAATAAGGAAGAAATCGCTCAACTCTATAGAGAAGGATCAAGCAAGTCATTTGACATTGAAACAGTTCCTAAAGCAGACATTAATGATTTGAATTTAAAAGCAATTAAACAATATTTAAAAGAAAGTCACTTAACTAATAAACTTAATGAAAAACATTTTTTTGAAGTAATAAGTAAAGAAGGATTTGTCAGTTATAATAAGAATATAAGGGCATATATCCCTACTTATGCAGGCATCTTGCTTTTTGGCAAACATCCTCAAATTAATATTCCATATAGTACTATTTTAGCTGATAGATACAAAGGCATTGATATGGTAGAATGGATTGATAAGAATGAGTTTAATGGAAATCTATTTGAATTGATTGATAAATGTGAAAATTTCTTTTTAAGAAACATGAAAACAGCAGCTAAAGCTGTTGGTTTTAGAA
>JAFCBX010000058.1 GCA_017610505.1 Methanosarcinales archaeon
TTTGATTTTTCTTTTTTAGCTGGCATACTCTGACCAAATCCGGGATGTATTGATGGCCCAGGCTTAAATACTGGCATCTGGCCAGGATGATTAGGCTTTGTACCAGATACAATGCTCTTTGGAAATGGTTGGTTAGTTCTTGGAAAACCGGGATTTGCTCCTGAGAAATTAGGCTTTTGTGCTGATGCTGCTTTCTTTTTTTCAAAAAGAGGTATGATTTTATTCCCTGCCTTAAGCTTCATTTAATCACCTTTTTAATAAATATTATCCTAAGTTTATAAAATTTTCTTTTTTAACATCAAACTCTTGTTATATTCAATCGAGAATAAGTCCTATTTTTGTGAAGGGCAGATGTATTATAATGTGTCTTATGCTTGTTTTTGTAATACAAAATTATAATCATTAATTACTTTTTCTAATTTTTTAGGTAATTTTTCATTTAGGGATTGAATTTCCATTATAACAGTTTGTTTATCAACAAGATTCCTAAGATAGATACCTACTAAAATGCCACATAGATTATTATTAGCAGGGTCATACATCTGAAAATATTTTGCTTCAAGGGGTTTTGAACCAGATGTGAATTTTAACACTTTTTTTGCAATAGGTAGAGATGTACATATTTTTTCTAAATCCTCCAAAACAATAAGATTGGGATCATAATACACATTAGGAGCAAAAATATCATAACCACCATTATCAATAGCATTCATTTGTGTTTCATATACTTTAGGTTTCATAATAAGATTATAATCAAAGCTTATTTATAAATCTTGCTAATGTTACTATTCTAAAGAAAAGACATTTGCCTAAGTTACGTAAGTTTAATACTCTTTGAACTTAAGAGGTGTATAACTTAATCCAGTTTCATTATATTTATATAATAGAAATAATAACTTTATATTATGACTAAAGACTTCATCCATTTTTGGCCATCAATTACAAATAAAGAAGGAACAAGAGAAATAACAGGCTGGTCTATTAATTGAATATAACTTAAATTGAAAACCTTTTTATACTATCTGAATATTCTGGAGAACTATGGCAAAAGAGGTTAGCTTTAAAACTACAAAAGATATAAAGGTTTCTGACAAGATAATCGGCCAGGTTATTGGGCAGGAAGAGGCTGTCAATGTTATAAGAAAGGCTGCTGAGCAGAGAAGGCACGTTCTTTTAATAGGAGAGCCAGGAACAGGAAAATCAATGCTTGGCATGGCTCTTGCAGAGCTATTGCCAAAGGAAAAGCTTGTTGATGTTGTCTCATTCCCAAACCTCAATGATGAGAACCAGCCATTGATAAGAGTAATGCCTGCAGGCAAAGGCAGGGATATTGTTATGAAGTCAAGGATTGAAAGCACAAATCTTTTTAAGAACCAAAATGTTATAATCTTTATTCTTGTTATTATCTCAATGTTTGCACCCTGGTGGGTGAGGGCGGAATATAAATCAGACATAATGTTTGCAGCCTTTTTCTTAGGAGGCATGATATTCCTTGCAGCTTTTATTATATTTATGAACCTTGGCAAGAAAATGAATCCAAAAGTGAGTGTTCCGGGTGATGTTTTGCATGACCCATTCCAGTCTGGCGGTTTAGGAACACCTGCCCATGAAAGGGTTGTTGCAGGAATGATTCACAAAGCAAATATGGGCGTTCTATTTGTTGATGAAATAGCTACTTTGCATCCAGCAACACAGCAGGAATTATTAACATCATTGCAGGAAGGCAAGTATGCAATAACTGGCCAGAGCGAACGCAGTGCAGGAGCAATGGTAAGGACAGAAGCAGTTCCATGCAACTTTATTTTGGTTGCTGCTGGCAATCTTGAAACAGTCAAGAAGATGCACCCTGCCCTAAGATCAAGGATAAGGGGCTATGGTTATGAGGTTTATATGAAAGGAACTATGAAAGATACTCCTGAAAACAGAAAAAAGATAGCTGTTTTTACTGCACAAGAGATTGTAAAAGACAAAAAAATACCTCACTTCAGCAAAGAGGCTGTTGATGCTATTATAGAAGAAGCAAGGAAGATGGCCAATAGAAAAGGCCATTTAACCCTAAGATTGAGAGAGCTTGGCGGCCTAATAAGGGCAGCAGGTGATTTAGCAAAAGAACAGAAAGCAGAATTTGTTATGAAAAAGCATGTTAATAATGCAAAAAAAATAGCAAGAACCCTTGAACAACAGATAGCTGATAAATATATTGAAGAGAAAAAGGAGTATGAAGTTATTGTAACAAAAGGAAACAAGATTGGCAGGGTTAATGGTCTTGCAGTCATAGGCGGCTCTGAGGCTTATTCTGGCATTATCTTGCCAATTGAATCACAGGTAACACCAGGTGGCAAGGAGACAGAGATTATTGCAACTGGCCAGCTTGGAAAAATAGCAAAGGAGTCCATAAAAAATGTTTCAGCTATTATCAAAAAGTATTTTGGTGAAGATATAAAAGAAACATATGACCTCTACGTTCAGTTCATGCAGACTTATGAAGGTGTAGAAGGAGATTCAGCAAGCATAGCTGTTGCAACATCAATTATCTCTGCATTTAAGGATATACCTGTAAAACAGGACTTTGCAATGACTGGCTCACTATCTGTAAGAGGAGAGGTCCTTCCAGTCGGAGGGGTAAGCTCAAAAGTAGAGGCAGCTATTGAAGCAGGAATAAAGAATGTAATTGTTCCAAAGGCTAATTTAAAAGATATAATAATTGATCCTGAAAAAATATCCAAGATTAAGATAATCCCTGTTGAGACAATTAATGATGTCTTGAAAGAGGTTCTTAACTGGAAAGGCAAGGAAGATATTCTTAAAATCATCTTAGAGAAGTAACATTTTTTAGAAAATTTTTTAAACTCAATGTTTCTATTTTATTCTATGGTTAAAAATATTCCAAAGAAATGTCCGGAATGCGGAAGCAACAAAGTAAAATATAACAAGAAAACAAAAGAGCTAGTCTGCAATGATTGTGGGCTTATAACTTACATAGGATAACTGCAATTTTGATGATAGTATTATTAAACATAGCTATTTCGTTCTAACCAAAAGCTATATAAACAAATAAAAACTGTTTTGTTAAGAGGTGTTATGATGAAAATTAAACTTATAAAAAAACCAAAAAATCCAATAATTATAGAGGGTTTTCCTGGATTTGGGCTTGTTGGTACAATAGCGTGTGAATTCTTAATAGACCACCTTAATACAGAGCTTATAGGAAAAGTTCTGCTTGAGGATGAGCCGGCAATAGTTGCAATACACAAGGGCAAGATTATAGAGCCTTTATCTATATCCTATAATAAGAAGTATAATCTAGTTATAATACACTCAATGACAGCAACTCCTGGTTCAGAATGGAAGATATCTGATATCATAATTGCCATAGCAAAAGAGCTGAATGCAAAAGAAATAGTGAGTTTGGAAAGTGTCAACTCTGGAGGCATAATTGGGAAACCAAAGACATTTTATTATACAAATGACAATAAAAAAGAAAAAACATTCAAGAGTTTTAAACTAAATCCTCTTAAAGAGGGAATTATAATGGGTGTTAGTTCAGCTTTGTTGTTAAAAGTAGATAAAATACCCATGTCCTGTATATTTGCTGAAACACACACTACTCTTCCAGACAGCAAGGCAGCTGCTGAAATAATTAAGGTTCTGGATATATACCTTAATTTAAAAGTGGATTACAAGCCTTTGCTCGAAACAGCAAAACAGTTTGAAGATAAGTTGAGGGAATTGCTAAAACAGAGCAAGAAATCAATTGAGAACAGGGATAAAAAGGCATTGAGTTATGTTGGGTGAATTAATTCTTTTATTTTTTAATTTTATTATTTAATAATGTCGTTAGTATTTAATAATAGTTAATTATATAAATCTCTTGAAATCTTTACAGTTTATGGTAAGAATACATTGTTACTCAATTGGTAAAAAAGTGTATAATCTCAAATGTGAAATTGCTGCTGGAAAATTAAAATATTTTAAATCATATGAGGGGTTAGAGAAACTGCCTGTCATAGATACTATAAATCTTAATGGAGATTGTTATCCAGTAGGATATAAAGTAGTCACTGAGGATTTAAAATCTCTTGGATTAAGAAGAAATCCAAATATTATTGCTTACTCTATAAATGAGTGGTATTATCTTAAGGAAAATCAAATAAAAGATGGACCAGATGATTGGGGAGGAATTTGGGTTGCAAGAACTTTATCTAATGCAAAAAAATTAAAGAAATATTATGAAGAAAAGCATTTAAAATCTGCAAGGGTATTTAAGGCAACTCTGGACGAGATTTTATACTTTAATTCTTATCGGATTAAGACAAATGGCATAGTAATGTTGGAGGAAATAAAATGGTGAAGATCACTTTAAAAATAGAGCAGGAAGATTTAGAAAGTCATGTGAAGAGAATCTGTAGGTCTAACCTAAAAAAACCTGCGAAAATATGCACACAATGCCCCATTATCAAGCCAGTCATGGATATTATGCAAGAATATGGTTGGAAGTATAGCCCAGAAATACTAAAATATTACAAGCACTAAATCCAATAACCCTCACTTTTTTATTTTATATGGTATTTTTTGATGTTTTTTATCTCTAACTTGATTTTATCTCTTTTATCTAATTTTTTAGTTCTTTTTATGCCTTATTTTTCTTTCTTTATAGTTGTTTTTAGGAATTTTTAGAATTATCCAATTTTTGAGCATTTGTCCAAACTCTCACTTTTTGCTTTATTTTTTAGTTTTTTTCAAATTTTTAAAAATTTATTATATTCTTTAAAAGATATATTCTAACAAATAAATTAAATAATATTCTTTTGTAAAACTATTTTCTAAAGGATATTTTATAGTATATTAATACAACTAAAAGTTTTAATTAAAGATTAAATCTTTTATTTAATTAAACAACTAAAACTTTTAATCAAAAACTAAATATTTTGTTATACTTAATAATTAAAATATTTAATCAAAAATTAATTTTTTTTGCTTAAATAAAATAATAACTCTTAATTTTATGTTTTTTTAGAAATTTTTATATAATCCATTTGTCAACCATCACTTATGGTTAAAAGAAGCTTTTTTTATAGTTCAGCATTTAGGTATAAACTTGGATTACTGCTTGTTCATGGAAAAAAGAACCTTAAAGAGAGATATGAATATATTGCTTCCAAAATAGAAAGTGAGGATGATGTCCTGGAACCTCTTTGTGGACCTGCTATCCTTCCTGACTATTTAAACAAGGATATTAAATACAAAGGTTTTGACCTTAACCAAAATTTTATCAAATATGCTCAAAAGAAACATAGAAAAAAAGATAATATAGAAATAATATTGGGCAGTGCTCTTGACCCAGATAATTATAAGAGTATTGATGTTGTAGTATTTTGTGATGCTCTACAAAACCTTGGGCTAGAAAAAGAAAAAAAGGCAATAAATTATGCATATTGCATAGCAAAAAAGAAAGTAATAATCTGTGAACCGTTCAAGGATCTATATCTTAAAAGGTTCTGTTTAATTCCAAATCCATTAAAATACAATATACTTGAAAAATACTTTGATTTTATACAAAAAGACGGCATAAATGAAATAAAGTTAATGAACATAAGGACAGAACAAGAGCTTAAACAGGATATGGATAATGGTTTTGATATTATCCCTAACAAAGTTAAGAGAGACTATCATAAAATCCATGAGAATATGATAGTAACCTATTACATAAATCAACAAATATTATAATTCTAGAAAGATTTATATAAAAGTGCGTATAAGGTACATTAGACGCATTTTTTTATATATAAAACCCTTCCGAAGGCATATTTTCAACAAAAACCCCGGCTTTTTGAGTCAAATAAGGCATTCAAACTAATATTAAAAAGAGGTTGATAATTATTGAAAAACTAAAGACTGAATTACAAATAAGGGGCTTTAGTGAAAAAACCATTAAGGCTTATGTTTTTCATAATCAGAGATTTCTTAATTTTATTAAAAAAGAGCCAGATGAAATTAGTGGGGATGATGTAAAATTATATATGGCTTACCTTATGGCTGAAAAAAAGCAAAAGCCAAGTTCTGTTAATCTTGTTCTAAGTGCCTTAAAGTTCATGTATCAGGAAATCATGAAAAAGAGGATATTTGATGATATAAAATCTCCAAAAAACGAGAAAAAGCTGCCTACTGTGCTCACAAGGGATGAAATTAGCAGTATGATAAAAGCACTTAAGAATCTAAAGCATAAGCTTCTGATAGGACTTATGTATTCATCTGGATTAAGGGTTTCAGAGTGTGTTAGCATTAAGATAGAAGATCTTAATTTACAGGAAAAAAT
>JAFCBX010000006.1 GCA_017610505.1 Methanosarcinales archaeon
CAAATAAAATTAATAGTATAAGCAGAATTGTTATTATCATTTTTATTCGTTCTTTCTTTTTATAAGCCTGTAAAGCCCCCTTAGGTATATGCTAAACTCAGAAATATTTCTTATTTTGAATAATCTTTTTAATATTATCTTTGGCCTGAAATAAAAAGACCTGAATGAATGCACAACCCACATATCAAGGTATTTGTTTGATAAATGGGGGTATTTAACCAAAGACCTCTTGCTTGGGTCTGCTTTTCCAACATCTGGCTCAATAACCCACCCTTCTTTTAAGCCTTTTGCCCTGAATTCTGTTCCTGGAAATGGTGATGCAACAGCAAACTGAGCAAAATCAATATCTAATGCCTTGACTTTTTTTAGGCTGTCTCTTAATGTTTCCTTTGTTTCAAGAGGGCATGCACCATAAAGTATATTTATCTTTGGCTCAATTCCATATTTTTGCAATAAATCAATTGATTTCTTTATGGTTTTTACATCAAGATCTTTTTTGCAGTAATCAAGTATTTTTTGGTTAAAGGATTCAACCCCCATATCAGCATAAATACAGCCTGCATCTGCCAAATCCTTAACAACACCCTCATCAATTAATCTATCGCATCTTGCCAATATGCCAAATGGCAGACCTGCTTTCTTAAAAGCCATGCAAATTTTATGATGCCTTTCCTTGTCCCAAACAAACTGGTCATCAATAACAGATATTGCCTTTATGCCAAGATTTTTTATCTCAACAAGCTCTTTATAGATATTTTCAGGGCTTATTAGTGTTACAGGCGGCTTTCCCTTGTTGCATGATTTCCAGTCTAATTCACGTGCATAGCTTAAAGAGCATGGAACACAGTAATAGCACCTGTATGAGCATGCCCTTGATGTAAGCATTGTTGTAAAAGGGCTTCTTGGAAGCTTTGGATTTCTGTACTTTTTGTAAGGAATAAGTGTCCTGTCTGGAATTGGCAGCTTGTTTATATCCTTTATATATCCAATATTCTTATTGCTGACTATTTTTTTGTCTTTTATATAAGAAAGCCCATCAACCTTTTCAAAACCTTTTTTATTTTCAATTGCCCCAACTAAACTACATATTGATGCCTCAACCTCCCCCCTTATAACATAATAATTTTTCTCTGTTAAGAAAAGCTCTGGCTTGTCTGTTGGCTCTGGACCAAAAAATATAACCGGCTTCTTCTTTAAAGCTTTTACAGCCTCAAGGTCAAGCTCTCTTGATAATGGGACCGTGTGAAAGCAGTAAATATCAGAATCATCATGCCTTGCCCATTCAATAAACTGCTTATAGGAATAGTCTTCAACAGGAAAGTCCCTTACAACAACTTTGTGCTTTTCTTTAAGCATTGTTGCCGGGTATAAAACAACTAAATTTGGCTGTGCATAGACCTGGAAAGTGCATCCAAACAATCTTTCAGCAGCCCTCCCATGCTTTGTTGGTGGTATTACAAATGTTATTTTCATATTAAGCCCCTTAGATTTATAAGTGAATCTCGCTTATTATTAAATGTTTTGGTAATGCAAAACAATAATTTTATATAAGTTTTTAGTTTTTATGCTAAGAGGTGAGAAAAATTAAGATTAGCATGATTGGAACATTGCCTCCTATTAAGGGTATGAGTGACTATTGTATTGAGTTAAGCCAAGCTGTTTCTAAACATGTTGAAATTGATTTCATATCTTTCAAAAAGCTTTATCCTGAGTTTTTGTATCCTGGCGGCACAAAGGATACTGACAAGAATTTTAAGTTAAAAACAAATAAAAACATAAAGATAAGAAGCTTTATAACATATTATAATCCATTTACATGGGCATGGGCAGGGCTTTCTGCAAAAGGGGGCATAGTTCATTTTCAATGGTGGACAACATTCCTTTCCCCAATCTTCTTTGTCATACTGCTGTTTTTAAAGCTCAGGAGAAAGAAAATTATATTTACAGTGCACAATGTTCTTGGGCATGAAACTAGCTTTATAGACAGATTGGTTACAAAAACAATTTTTCTTTTCCCTGATTTTTTCATACTTCATTCAACAGGAAACATAGATAGAATGGAAGAGGTTTTCCACATCAGCAGAGATAAAATGGTAAGGATTCCTCATGGAATTTATGAATTTTATAAAAATGAGGAAGTGACAAAAGAGGAATCGAGAAAAAAACTTAATATAAAACAAAACATACCAGTGGTTCTTTCATTTGGCAATATACGTGAATACAAAGGTGTAGATATACTTATACAGGCTTTTGCGATTGTCAGGAATAAACTGCCAGATGCCCTTTTAATCATAGCAGGAAAATCCTGGATAGACTGGAAGCCAAACCAGAAGCTTATAGAAAAGCATAATCTCCAGAAAAATATAAGAACCTTCCTTGAATATGTTCCAATGTCAGATGTAAAGCACTATTTTGAAGCATCTGATTTAGTGGCTTTGCCTTACAAGCATTTTGAATCGCAGAGCGGTCCCGGTAACATAGCCCTCGCTTTCCACAAGCCGCTTATTGTCAGCAACACAGGTGGGCTTCCAGACCTGCTAAAGAACAAGGAGTTTGTAATAGAGAAAAATAATGTAAGACAGCTTGCTGAGAAGATAATAAAAATACTCAAAGACAAGAAGCTTGCAAAGCAACTCTCTGAAGATTCAAAAAAACTCTGTAAGGAGTATTCTTGGGATGATATAGGAAAAAAAACAGCAGGGCTTTACAAAAGGTTAAGATGACAATTCTAATTACAGGCGGAACAGGCTTTATAGGATCTCATTTAGTCAGAGCACTTTTGGCAAAAGGGAAAAAGGTTCGGGTTCTTGCAAGGAAAACAAGCAGCATAAAAAAGTTAGAAAAATTAAATGTGGAGATTCTCTACGGCTCGTTGGATGATGTTAATTCATTAGTTGAGGCAACAAAAGGCATAAAAACTGTTTATCATCTTGCAGCAATGCTTGGAAGCCCTGAGATAACATACAAGCAGTTATATAATGTGAATGTTAAAGGAACAAAAAATCTTATTGAAGCATGCACTAAAAATAAAGTAAGGAGATTTGTCCTTATAAGCAGTGTTGCAGCAATGGGCCCTGCAAAGCATATGGCTGATGAGAAAACAAAATGCAATCCTAAGACAGACTATGACAAAACAAAATATTTCTCAGAGCTTGCTGTAAAAAAGTCTAAATTAGACTGGACAATTGTAAGGCCAACAATGGTTTATGGCCCTGGGGAGATAAGAAACAAGGCAAAACTATTTAGGTTAGTACAAAAAGGATTTTTTGTAATCCTTGGCAACGGAAAAAATTTTATGAGTCTTGTTTACATAGATAACCTGATAAAAGGAATAATCCTTGCTAAGGAAAGCAAAAAAGCAATAAGACATACATACATAATCTCAGATAGGAATCCTTATACCATGAATGAATTCATAACCACAATAGCAAGACAAGAAAATGTGAAAACACCAATACATTTGCCAGTCTGGATTGCTTACATTGGAGCATTCTTTTTCAGAATATTCAGAATATTTGGAGTGCCTCAACTTTTATCAAAAGACAGAATTAAAAACATGACAATGAACCACTCTTTCAATATTTCAAAAGCAATAAATGAATTAAAATACGAGCCAAAGATAAGCCTTGGCGAGGGCGTTAAAGAAACAGTTCAGTGGTACAAAGAAAAACGAATTCTAAAATAAAATATTCTTGATTACTTTTAACATATATTTTGGATTGCATAATATATTGGTGTAAGAAATGTTTGCTAATGGACAATAACAGTTTTTTCCTTTGATATATTTTCTGACTTTATCTGCCTGTTTTGAGTGCCATACTTTCCTGAAATCATAATTAAAGTCACGAAGATTTCCCATTGACTTTTTGTAGCCGAGAATGCAGCATGGCCAGACATCACCATAGGCATTAAGATGAACACTTGCAATCCCCCCATAACAAGGGATGACCTGCTTTTTTTCTTTCATAATTTTTACAACAAGACCATAATAAACAAGCCTGAATGCCTGAGTTACTCTCACTAATGATTTTTTCTTTTTAATATCCCTTCTTACCTCTTTAGAAAAAAACTCTATTGCTTTTTCATATTGTTTTGGGGTTGGTGTTATTGGCTTGTTTAATGTAAATAATTCAGACCTTTGTTCTGCAATCTCATTTATGTAACTGTCTGGCCTAAGCTTTTTGCCATACTCAATAATCTCTTTTATCTGATTAAAATTAAATCTTGATATAACTGTTCCAAGGCCAACATCAAGGTTTGGATGTTCTTTTTGAAGCTCTTTCAGACCTTTGTATGTTTTCATGAGTTTTTTGAAGTTGCCCTTGACACCCCTTATCTCGTCATGCTTTTTTCCAATGCCATCAAAGCTTGGTTTTATGGTGAATATGGTATTGCATTTGTTTCTCTTTATTATTTCAAGTATTTTCTTTGTCTGCTTAATAATCATTTCTCAGGAATGGCTCACCACCACTTATGTTGAAGAAATAGATATGGCCAATGCTTTTGAATATTTTCTCTATCTCCCAAAGCTTTAACTCTTTTTCTTTCAGCTTTGGCTTTTCCTTGTAGAGTTTCCATACATCACATGTTTTGCACCTTGATTGGCACATATTTGTAACAGAAAAAGTCAGGTTGTCAGGGATTGGAGGCTTGATTAGGCCAATCATGCTCAGTTTGTACTTAACAACCTTTGGAAAAAGCTCAATAGCATAAGATAATATTCCCATTTTAACCTTTTTGTAAAAAACCATTAACTATTTATATATTTGCTAATGCTTTTTTGCCCATGTCCAAGCCAGCAATAAAATCCCTGAAGAAATATAACGTATGAATAATAAAATAAGATAAGCACTCATTGTAAATTCAGGCAGGATACCTAATCCAGAGAACATAAAGACAGCAGATGTTTCTCTAACTCCTAATCCCGATAGCGTTATTGGAATAAGTGAAAGAAGGTTTGTTATTGAGGAGATTACCATTATTGTTAATATACTAACATTTATTTGCTGGTTGATAGCAAAGAACGCGAGATAAATCACAAGGCCAAAGAAAAATATCTTTACAAAGGCAAGAATTATATTTACCAATAAAAGGTGTTTGTAGTATTTAAAATAGCTTGAGAATGTTCTGTAAAATCCGGCAAACATGTTTGAATATTTTCTTAAGATATATTTTTTAACAATATCCCTTCCTTTTTTCCATATTATCAGGAAAATTAATACAACAAAAATCAGAATTGATATACAAGTTAGTCTAATAGCAACTATTGATGGGAAAAAGATAAAAAAACCGAAAGATGCAAGTATGAAATGGACAAAAAATACTATTATTCTATCCATTAGGACAATCGCACTTGCCTTGCCAATAGGTATATCCTCTTTTTTTAGGAAATAAACCAATGATAAATCACCTATGCGCCCAGGAATGAATCTTGATATTGCGTAAGTTAACATACTATACCATACTAATTTTTTTAATCCCAATCTTCTTACCTTTAGTGGTAATAATAGAATCTTTATACTAACTGAGGCAATTAAAAAGCCCATAAAAAAAACAAATATCATAAGAATTAGATAAAGTGGATTCACCATCATAAGGTTTTCATAAACTTCTTTAAATCCTACTTTATAGAATAATATTGATATTAATGAGATACTCACTACTAACTTTAAAATTTGCTTAATATATTTTTTCATCTTAGCATATCATAAACAAGCTTTACATTAAATTTAGCTTTTTCCTTAAGTGTTTTTGTCTTTTCCTTAAGATTCTTCTTAATACTATTTTTATTGGATAAAACTTCTTCTATTTTTTCTACTAAATTTTTATATTCTACTACTTCTATTGGGATAGAATACTTTTCTAATCCGAGCATTTTGGTTAATCTTTTTCCCTTTGGACTGTAAGGCAATGATACAATTGGAACATTCATGCTTGCTGAAAGGATTATTGCATGAAATCTAACTCCAATAACCAAATCCATCTGCCCGTAAATTCCTTGGAGTTCTTGAATAGTATGCTTATAACTATCTATTATAAAAGCATTTTTTTTATGTTTCATCTTATGAATTATTTCAGCTGAAATTTTATCATCCTCCTGCTGTTGCTCAGCAGACATCTGCATTGGAATAAAAACTATTCTTGCATTTAGTTTCTCTACAAGGTGATCTGCAGCCCTTGCTAATGCTTCCTCAAACCTTTCAAATTTAATCCTGCTTTTTTTATCAATTAATCCAAACCTAACCTTATATTTAACTGGAATTATGCTGCTGAACAAAAATTTGGACTTGCGGTGAAACACACGTCTTGGAACAATCGCTACTAATGGCTGCTTTTCTCCTTTGATGATTTCATCATCGTTCAGTATTTTTCTAATCATAACTTTTTTTGCTGGCTCTAAATCAACGGCAGGGTCAGCAGTCACGTAAATTGGTGGTTTGGTTATGCCAACATTTTCAAGAATCCTCTTGGATTCTTCATCCCTTACAGTTATTATATCAACATGGTTAATAATAATTCTTGTCAGAAACTTTCCTAATGCACCATTAAGTGGCCCAACCCCTATAGCATAAACTATTACTTTTTTACCCATTAACTTTGCTAAAAGAACTTTTATTAAATGAAATGGAGTATAAAGTTGGCTTGACCCATCAGCAATCAGATTTCCACCTCCCCAGACCAATAAATCCATTTTAGAAAATGTGTTTATAGTTATAAACAAGCCTTTTATAAAACCCAAAACAGACATATCCATTCTTATGGATTTAACATTATGAGCTTTGCTTGTTCTCTCCGGATCACATGAAAAGATAGTAACCTCAGCATTTTTTGTTAATTCACTCAAATTTTTTAAAAATGAAGCTATTACAGCCTCATCACCTAAATTAAAGGTTCCATCTCCAGCAGCCATAACTATCTTTTTTTTATTTAACATTTTTTATTCTTTTTATAAAATACTTCTTTCTTTTGTTATGCCTATTGAATATAAATTTAGTTAAAAAAAATAAGGGTCAGCCCCCCAAGCTCTTTTTTTCATTTATCCCCCAATAAAGTACCAAATCTATTTTCTGTTCATATCAGCCAGGAAGCCAAATAATATTATCTGGACTCCAACACTTAATGTCAGAATACAGAATATCATAAGGGCAATATGGCCTTTGATTCCTGTTGTGAAATGCAGATAAACCAGATATATTCCTATTACCAAGCCAACCAGCATAAATAAACTTCCAAAGCGCCCAAAAAATTTCAAAGGCTCAAAGTCCCTGTAAATCCTAAATATGTTTATCCAGGCCTTTATTGCATAGTCAAAAGGATTTTTAAATAATTTGCTTGGCCTTGTCTTGTTTGTCCTTATAGGCACTTCTGCAATATTCATCTTTGCTTTTCCGGCCCTTATCAGTTGCTCCTGTGTATAAGTAAATGTATTTATTAAAGGCAGTTGAGCAACCTCGCTTGTAAATGCCCTGAATCCTGTTGTTGTATCAGTTAATTTAGTTCTAAGAAGATTTGAAAAAACTCTAGCAAAAGCCCTATTTCCTAATTTTTTCATAAAAGAAACATTTCCATAATGCCCTTTTCCAAACCTGCTTCCCAAAACCAAGTCATAGCCCTGCTCAACTTTCTTAACCATTTCAGGAATATAAAAAGAGGGATACTGCCCATCTGCATCTGTATGCACAATAATATCTGCCTTGAGTTTTAAGCATTCTTTCATCTCATTCTTAAAGGTTTCAGCTAACCCAAGATTTCTTTTATTTGAAACAACAACTGCCTTATTTTTCTTAGCAATCTCTATTGTTCTATCCTTGCTTCCGTCATCTAGAACAAGAATCTGGTAGTTATAGCTGGTCTTGTCCATAACCTCTTTTATCTCTTTAATTACTCTTCCAAGAGTTTTCTCTTCATTATAAGCAGGAATTGTGATAACTACTTTCATGGTCATTAAAAATGGTAAGTTATTTAAATAAGTTTCCATAGAAAAAAAGCAAGATGAGTTTCATAACAATATTATTATTCTTTGTATATACATGGGGCCTCGGCTTTGCTATAACGAGTTTTGTAAAGAACTCTGAAAACTTTTTTGAGAGAAATTTAATGAGAATGGGCATTGGCCTTGGCGTAATCCCTATTTTAGGTGTTTTTCTAAATTTTCTTCACATACCTTTGCATTGGATTGTTTTCCTTTTGTTAAGCATAGCCATCCCTATACACTCTTTACTCAAAAAAAAGGATAAGCTCACTAAAATAACCTTTTCAAAACCAAACCTGTTGCAAATAAAAAAATCAAACCTTTACATAACTATTGTTTTCATTCTGTTTTTCATTCTGCTTTATGTCATGGTTAAGGGAGCTTTTGCTTATCCATGGCTTGAAGATGGGGATTCATGGAGTCATGCTGTTTCTGCAAAATATATTGCAATAAAGCATACTGCTTACGGCCAGACAAAAGACTTTTACATCTCTCATTATCTGGCTCCTTACCCTCCTGGTTATCCCATAGTCATGGGGCTTTTACATCAAACATCTGCTTCAATATACTGGACATTGAAGTTCTTTAATGCACTGATTATATCATTAGGAATAATATTTTTTTACTTTTTTGTAAAAGAATTTACTCAAAATAAAAGCAAGGCGCTGTTCTCAGCATTTGCCCTTACATGCATACCCTGCTTTTTAAGCCATTTTATATGGTCACATTCACTGATAGTTATTTTATTTTTTCCAGCATTCTATTGCCTTGAGATGATAAAGCATGATAAAAAATGGGCCTATGCAGCAGCAGTTGTTATGGGGTCTATTTTTGTAACACAACCTACACAATCAATTAAATTTGTAATTATTTTGGGTCTTTACTTTATAATCAAATCATTATTAGAAAAAAGATTCCAGAAACATGTATTTTTTGCAGGTCTTGGTGCACTATTGCTTTCTTTTATGTGGTGGTACAATAACCTAAGACTTTTAGGATCAGGTGTTTCAAAGGCAGTGGTTAGGGGTGATGTGGTTGCAGAATCAGGTTTTTTTCATAAAATTATCTGGATAATTCAAAAAACATTCAAGAGTTCCGGTGGAACAGCAACAAGAGCATACAGCTTTAATGACTTTTTTGTTTCAAAGCCGCAGAACATGATAAACAATCCAGTTGGTGTTGGAGTTGTGCTGTGTTTATTATTGTTTATTGCCTTGATTTATGTTATCATTAGATACAAATCATTAATCAAGAAAGAGAATCATTGGATTATTATAACCTTAGCATGGCTGGTATTCACCTTTTTAGGAATAAACAGCATGACATTTAATCTTCCAGTTGGACTTTTTGCATTCAGGTTCTGGATGCTGTTTGCAATTCCAGTAGCTATCTTGGCAAGCTTAGGGTTAAAATCTTTAATTAAAATATCCAAAAAAATAAAAATAAACAGCAGCATTGTTGTTATCATAATTATTATCGGAATACTCATGACATCCGGCTATCAGAGGTATAAGGTAAATACTGCAATCTGGCCTTTTCAGGACTTTACATCAATGGATGAGATGCAGAGCTATCTCTGGCTGAAAAACCTTCCTATTAACACAAAGGTACTGCCCTTATGCTTTAGGGATTTCTCTGTTATTGGATTGGATAAAATGAGTTATAGGTGGGAGCCGGCTATAAGAGAGTTTAAAGATGATTCAATAAACAAAACACCTGGGCAAATGCACACATTCCTCAAAAAATGGGGCTATGAGTATATTGTAATAGATTCTCACTGTATTGAAAAATTTGGCCAGAATGAAACAGACAACAAGTTAAGAGAGATTGCAGCTTCACCTTATTTCCAGCTTGCATATCCAACAACTGAAACACAGCCAAGGGGCGCATTTATATTTAGGGTTGTTAATTAGTATTTTCTTAATTATAAAGAATATCTTAACGTATCGGTTTGCATGGTTTTCAGCCGATACCGATATAGCATAAACTATTTTTTAAATTAGAATTATAACTATTACTTCCTACTTTTTTTCTCTAAAGCAACTTTTCTGACAACCATTTCCACCTTTCTCTGTGTCTGCTTTACAACAATATACAGATAGAATATTATTATAGAGAAGAAAAGAAACCCGCCTATAACAAAGAAATCAACAGTTCTTTGTATGCTCAATGTTTCCATTATACCATATATTGTCTCCGGGAACATGACCATCAACAAAAAGAAGAGCCAGACACAAAACCATATAAAAAAACTCCTGCCACCATAAGAATCCCTTTTGTAATACAAAAAAGTAAGGTAAAGCATTATCAAAGCAAACAACATTCCTACTATCTGAAGTCCGTAAATCATTTTTATTATTAATTAATTTCTTTATTTAAAAACTTATCTGCTTAATCTCCACCAAACCATGTTTAAGACAATTCTGATGCCATCAATAACAGTTGTTCCTTTATATTTATCTGAATAAATGGTTTCAATGGGAATCTGTCCATACTTTAAATGAGCCTTTCCAGTATTAGCTACCATCTCAGACTCCATGGAATAATCCTGGGCATCCCATTTTATTTTGTTATATTCATCAGATTTAAATGCCCTGTAACCGCATTGGGTATCTACTATCTTTAATCCAAACAATAATTTTGTCATAAAAAAGATAAACCAATTTCCATACCTCAAAACAAAAGGCATATTCCTGTTCAGCCTGCGATAGCCAAAAACAATATCAGCTTTGTTTAATGCCTTAATAAAATTAGGTATTTCCTTAGGATCATGCTGACCGTCAGCATCAAGAACAACAATTTTTTCAGCCCCCTTTTTGATTGCATATTCACACCCTGTTTTTAATGCAGCACCTTTTCCAAGATTAACAATATGCTTTAAGACAAAAGCCCCTGATTTTTCTGCAACAAATGATGTTTTGTCCTGTGAGCCGTCATCAACAACAAGAATATTATTAGCAAACTTTTTTGTTTCTTTGATTACTTTTCCTATATGCTTTTCTTCATTATGCGCAGGTATTACAATCCATACTTTATTCATCTGGCTCAACTTTTTCAGTTTTATCTATATCTTTGCCTTCCCAGTTTATCTTCCAAACGTAAATATTTGCTCCAGTGACATCTGTTGCGTGATGGAAGAGCTCAAAATGCTTTAAGCCATAACCCTGATAAAAGAAAAGCTTTGTGAACATGCTTGATGCAAGCTCAGGAGAAATCAGGATACTTTTAAAGGAATCTCCCTCAGGTATTAATGCAATTGAATAAGGTATTGTATCCTCCTTGTATTTTTTCTCATAAATGCCTTCTTCAGTTGGATAAACAATTGAGCTTGGATGTAATATGCCCTTTTGAGTAGGCATTTCAGCATTCATTGTTGTAAGGTTAATATTAAATCTTATCAACTGGTTTCCGCCAAAAGCATGGTCACATTGTATTGTTTCATTATCTATTTTTTTGCATCCTGAAAGCCCTGAAGCATAGCCCGGCAATCCACTTACCCACTGGTCTGCATCTGTTGTCTGTATTTCATAATAATAATTATCTGCCTTCTCTTCTGATAAATTAAATTTATCCATAAGTATCTGTATTCCTTCTGAAACATCCATTACTTTCTTTACACTCTGGTACATAGCAGCCCTTCTGAAATCCCATGAGCCGAAGTGGCCCCAAACACCTGACTTTTTTATCATATCTTCTGATGTTATAAAATAATTCTCAGGAGGCTCACAGTGAGTGTATTTTAATATCTTGTTGGTATTTTCATCAGAAAACCCATGTTTTAACAATGCCTTTTCTGCTTCTAACTTACTTAAGGGAATTATCTCGTAAAGAATGTCCATTGTTTTTATTGTGTTATTTGTTATGTTGTCAATTGCCTCAAATCCATAATTCTTTCCGCAGTCGAGCATTCTTATAATGCCAACTGATTCTTTTTCATCAGATGTCAGCATAAGCCTTCCAAGCCAGTGGGCCTGTTTTTGATTTTGTCCGCCGCCGTCAAGGGTTACACCTCTGTCTGAGATTGCCTTGAACCAGTGGCCAAAGTCCCACCATGAGTTTATGATAGCATCCTCTGATGAGTTTTCCCTTATTTTTGTTAAGGCCTCATACCATGCATCATTCATACTTGGAATCTCATTTTTTGCAGTTGCATTTGCAGTTTTAATTGGATTAATCATTAGAACACTTAACAAAAGGAATATAACACTACAAGAAATTATTTTATTAACCTGCATCTCTTTTGTTATCCATTTTGTTGCAAAATTGTAAATTACTCCAAGTGCAATTCCAAACCCAAGGCTGAATGCAGGTACCATTATCAGGATAAACCTTACACCCTTTGTGCTTGCATATGTTGTTGCAAAAAACCACACCATTATTAGGACAGCATATTTTATATCTATCTTACCATATGAGCCCTTTTTAGTCAGCGTCAATAAAACTCCAATAAATGCTATAAATAGTAAGAAAGAGCCGCCTATCTGCTGGACAATTTGATTCCATGAGAGAGGATTTAGCTCAGCAACTGTTGTGTAAACATTATACCAAAGGCTTGTTACAGCAACAGCCTTCATTCCTGCAAAGTGGATATATTCTGTAAATGCTCTTGTAAATGTATTTAGGCTCATGAATGATATAACAAATATTCCAGAAGACAGCAAGAATGTAACTAAAATCATTAATGTATTTTTTATTGGCTCATACCCTAAGATAGCTAAAATATTTTTTTTAAACTCTTTTCTATGGGCAATAATCTGGTATATTATATAAATTCCTGCAGTTACAATCAGGAAATTAAATATAAATGACCATCCACTCCATGCAAAGCTGAACAAGCCAATGCACAAGCCGCTAAGTGCTGCAAGTGAAAGCCTTTTTTTAGTGTTTTCTGCCTCAAATGCCTCTAGGAAAAGCCATGTTATTAATAATGGAAAGAAAACATTATATGGGTCAGTGTCTGCAAAACCACCAGCTGTCCTGCTTATAAAGAAAGGGTGTATTGCCACCATCAAGGCTGCAAAAAACCCGCCAACATTACCACTAATTCTTTTTGCAATAAGAAATGCAGGTATTACTGCAAGCGATGATATTATAATTGGAACATAAAAGCATACAGCCATAAGTGACATGTTTTTGTTGAATAAATGGACAAGTCTATAAAGCCAAACCTCTAAAAATACATTCAAGTTTCCGAACTTTTTTCCAAACCAGCCGCCAAATTTATTGCTGGTTTTTACAATTTCCCCTTCATCTTTGGTTCTTTTTATAACATCCTCTTCCATAAAAGGAGCCATACGATGGGTATCATAGTAATTGCCATCAATCTCAATGTCTGTAGCAAATCCATGCTCTAAATAATTTCTTGCATTCCTGTACCAGAAATAAGGGTCAATAGCCAGAAGGTATGTCTGCCCGTTATCATCCTGAAGCCTTGATTTGAAATATGTTGAGAGCTGCACTATGTTTGCATCTATCTCATTTTTTTGTGTTTTGAGTATATTATTAAACTCCTTTTCAACAATTTCTTGTTTATTGGCTTCTGGCAAAAAAGGGTTTTGCTGATTTATTTGGTTGGAAATCTGTGATTTATAATGATTATAAACACTGCTCCTTGCCCAGTCATCTGTTATTGGAAGGTGAGCAGGATACATCCTAAAGTAAATACTAAATGACATGCATATTAGTATAATTATTAATGGGACAAGAAACTTTTTGTTTTTGTTAAAGCTCTCAAATATTCCGCCAATGTTTATTGTCTCTTCATCACTTGTTTTATCACTTGCCTCTTTTTTCTTCTTAAAGAGCCCTTTTATCTTGCTAAAATTTATAGTGATTTCATCATCTTTTTTAACTTCTTCTGTTTCTTCTGGCTCTTTATCTTTAATTTCCTTATTCTCTCCAGCTTCTGTGACCTCTGTCTTTTCATCTTGTTTTTCTTTAACTTCTGTTTCTTCTGGCTCTGTTTTTTCATTTACTTTATCTTCTTTATTCTCTTTCTTCTTCTTGAAAAATCCTTTTACTTTGCTGAAATCTATAGTAATTTCATCATTTTTTTCTTCTTTATCCATATTAACCCCTATTAAGATAATCTTTTTTGAAAAAATATTATCTATATAAATATTGTGATTTAATTAAATTAAAAAATATATTTTAAAAAATATAATAATCTTGGCTCTATTAAGGCAAGCTTAACTAAAAACTTTGATGGAAAATCCCTGTCATAGTTCTCTAAAATTTTTTTTGGTTTTTCTTCGTTGAATAACTTAATTAAGTAATTCCAGTCCTTTATAGAGAATTTATCCATTATTTTTCTCATCTTAAGGTGCATAAGCAAATCCCTGCCAATAGCTTTTTTCCATTCTTTATTATAATCTTTTTTATTTATGATTGAGTCTGCCAATGCTTTTGCTGCAATCAGTCCCTGGATAATTCCTCCGCCAGTTGTTGCCTTTACCATTGTTGCTGCATCGCCAACAAGGAAGACATTGCCTTTCTGTGTTCTAAGCTTTGGATTATACATAGGTATAAGCCCTGCCTGCATGTCGATAATATCATATTTTTTGAGCCTTTTTCTGACAAAATCATTTAAGGCTTTTTTTGGGTTTTTTCTTGTTGTAAGACCTATCCTAACTATGTTTTTTGATTCCGGAACAACCCATGCATATTCTTTTATAAATGGATAAAACTCAACAACATTTGAATTATTTAGTTTCACTCTTGCCTGGATACCAATCAAAAAATCCCTTTTACCTTTTAATCCAGTTGATTTTGCAACATCTGACAATGGGCCATCTGCTCCTATCAAATAATCTGTTTCAATGTCTTTTATCATATTAGCATTTATGTCCTGGATTTTTATAATATTATTTTTATAGCCAAGGAACCTATGGTTAAGGAAAAACTTGGCTCCTGCTTTTTTGGATTTTTCCATTAAATATTGGTCAAACTTTGTTCTGTCTAATATTATGTTGTTATCTATCCTTACATCAACAAACCTGTTGTTTGGGGCAAAGATTCTTGCCTTATTTATAGTATTAATAACAAAATCTTTTTTTAATTCAATTAACTGTCCTAAGTAAGAAGTAGTTATGCCTGTGCACTGCACTGGCAGGCCAACAGTCTTGTGCTCTTCAAAAACACAAACATCAAAATTATTCTTTGCAAGAAGGTAAGCTAAATAGTTTCCTGCTGGGCCAGCACCGATTATTGATATCATAGCCATTTTATAGAAAGGTTCACATAATCCTTTATATGTTTTGTCTTATTATTATAACAATTATTTCTTTTTGCAAATAAAAAAGATTCTTTTTTCATCTTTTTTTACTGGTTGGTTCTTGCTATTAACAATCTCGAGAATGTCAAAATGGCTTTTTAATCTAATTTTAATTTCATTCAAAGCAAAAGCTCTTTCATGAATTTTTTCTTTTGATATGTAATATTTTTTTCTCTTTATTTTCTTGAGCATTGTTATATTCCATTCTGCAGAATTTTTGCCCAAAGATTTAACTTCAATAATACAATGTTCATTGTTCTTTTTGAGTAACTGAACTGGATAATTATAAAAATTATTTAACTGGCTTGGGGTATTTACATCAAAAATAAATAAGCCACCTTTATTCAAATGTTTGTAGCTGTTTATAAAAGTTTTCTTCCATTCATTTAAATTCAAAAGATGATTAATTGAATCAAAAATGCAAAAAATAACATCAAATTTATGTTTAATATTGAATGTGCGCATATCTGCTATAAAAAAATTCACTCTTTTTTTCTTTTCTTTAGCTTTTTCAATCATTTGTCTAGAAGCATCAAAACCCCAGCAATCATAATACCTACTGAATTTATTGATAACCCTTCCAGTACCGCATGCCATCTCGAGAATTGACTTTGCATTTGGATGAAATTTTTTTATTTTCTTTTTTATTAGATTATAAGCTACATTTGCATGGGTATCCATACAATCATAAAAGCCTGCAAAATCATGATAACAATTTTTTTTTGCCATTCTTAATGTTATAAACCCTTATTACATAAATATTTTATCTCTTTTAAACTTTCCTCTGATGCCAAATCATAATTCATAACTGATTCAAGTGCAACTTCTTTTTCAATGATGCCCCAACGAACACGTTCTGAAAAATAATCAAAAAGTATTGGTAATTTTTTGGCAGTTTCTTCAAGAGAATGCTCAGAATTTTTATTTTGCATATTAAATAGTATAGCCCCAGGCAATAAGCAGTCAGTATCATAACCCCCACATTGTGGATCTTTCCATGGAATCTTTTTTTCTTTAATATAGTTAATATTCCTTTTTTTTGTATTGTGAAAAGCACAACCCCCCCTTACAACTATAAAACCCTTTGTTTCCCAATAAATAGAGTATTTACCTTCTTTATTTATTTTAGGTGTGTCCCCTCCAGTCACTAAGAAAGATTCATTATCCTCACTTAAAATTTTTTGATAAGATATATCAAGGATGTGGTTACATAGTTTACCACATGGAAGTCTTGAACTCAGATAAGATTTCTTATAGAAATTAAATACTGTTAAATCTGGACCAAAAAATTCTTCAATCTCTTTAGATTTTACTTTTCTAGAGCAAATATCATAAACAACATGATTTTCCTTTAGTTTAAAAAAATTTAGTACATTATTAATATTACCCCAAGTCTTCTTTCCTTTGAAACCATAATCAATAGTAATTGGAATTATTTTTATATTGCGGATTTTACATTCCTTTACAAGATGAGAGAGGGTTACAGTGCTGTCTAATCCTCCTGAAAACCCAAAAATAATAGATTTTTTGCTTCTACTATCAAGGAAATCCTGCATTTGTTTATAAAAAATATCGGGAAAGTCCTTATAGTGAGGATTTTCCAAAACTTCCCTGCATTTATCACAAAGAGTTGAATTACTTAGTTCATTGTTTATGATTCCTATGCAATTTGAACATATTGAGACCATCTTTATACCCCCTTGTAAAAACAGTCAGAATCCGAGTTAGTTAAACTTTTGAAATTATAGAAACTTACAGCCCTGCAGCCTCCACAAAAATCAACAAATCTGCACTTGCCACATTTTCCGTCATAACTCCTCCTCATCCTAAGCTGATTAAATATGGGGCTTTTGTACCATAATTCCTTTAATGGAACATTTTTAATATTTCCTACTAAAACTGGTATAAAAGGACAGGGATAAACATCTCCCCCTGCATTAATATATAATGAAGCAATACCTGCAGTACACCCTCCTTTAATCCCATATTTTTTAATTGATTTAAAGTATTGCATCTTTTTTTTATTTACCAAGAATAATAGCGGATCAGAACAACCAACATCATAACCTTTTTTGTTCATCCAGTAAGAAACCTCCGAAAGAGCTGATTTTAGTTCCAGAGGGGTTAGACATTCTTTTTTAAGTTCTTTATTGCCCATTGATATAAGTTTATTAAATCCAATCCTCACCCCAAGATGATTATTAGCATATTTGATTAAATCAGAAATATAAGGCAACAACGAGCGGTGTAGGGTAGCATGTAAATGAACAACTATTTTTTTTGAAGTTAATAATTTTACTTTTTCTTCAATTTTATCAGAGTAATTTATACGAAATTGTCCTTTCTCACTTGGAGGCACATCAATGCTTATTTGAATGTGATCAAATATTAACATTTCATTGATATTGCTCTCATTAATTAAAAGGCCATTTGTGAACAACACCACACTTGGGATTTTGTTTTTTGCATATTTTGCGAGAGAAATTAAATCTCGGTGAAGTAGAGGTTCTCCACCTGTAAAAACTAACCTGTAAACTCCCATCTCAATGCATTGTTTGATAATCTCTTTTGCTGTGTTATAGGACATAAAACTTTTTTTTTCTTTTTTAACATAACAATGTTTACAGTTAAGATTGCATGCGTTAGTTATTTCAAGTTCTACAATGTTTAATCCATGATATTCTTTTTGGTGCATAGTTAATTCATCTCAAAGCCGTATATAGAACAATAGGGGTCTGGTTTAAAAGGGTTGCCGTAAAATGCTAATGATAATGCCTTGCAACCCCCACCACACTTTTTAATAAATTTGCATGAAAAGCAGGATTCATAACCATCCATTGAATAACGGAATTTATTCATAATATCTGAATCAAGCCACACTTTTTCTAAATCATCAGTAAGTGCATTACCACAAACAAACTTTTTTGATTTGAAATAATCACAAGGAACAATATTTCCATCTGCACAAATCACCATCTTAAGACGGCCAGCCATACAGAAAGGAAATGGTATTTTTTTCTTGAACTTTTTCATAAAAAGCAAGGCATGGTTTGGTTTTATATTTATATTAAGTTTTGATATCTCTTTAAAAATTTTATAGAATTTAAACCAATCTTTTTTTTCAGGAACATACTTATGCTCATTATTCTTTGTTGGTATCATATCAAGCAGATGAAATTCCATAAATCCATTATCTTTGACAAAATGAGCCAAGTCTAAAATACTATCAATATTTTCTTTTGTAATAACAGTTGCAATTGATATTCTCTTACTACCAACATGCTTCTTAAGAATTTCCAAGTTGGAGGTAATCTTTTGAAAACAGCCTTTTTTCCCTCTAACTAAATCATGTTTTTTTGGATCAAGACTTTCAAGATTAATATTTATCTTATCAACATTTAAATCATGTAATCTTTGTGCAGCTTTTCTATCTATTAGGGTTCCGTTGGTGTTAATGTGCACATCAATTTTATTTGATTTTAATTTCTGTATGCATTTAAAAAGCAACCTCTTTCTTATGAAAGGTTCACCACCAGAAAAAGAAACAAATAATGGATTTAACTGTTTAATTATTTTATCAATAACTATCATGACTTCCCTATCAGTCATATCCTTATTTGAAAAGAACTCACTTGCTTTATTGTAACAATATAGACACTCAAGATTACAATGGTTAGTTATGTCAAATTGTACTTGTGTAGGATATTGAAAATAAAAAGAAAAATTATGAAGGAAATCTTTAGTTTCCATTTATTAGGCAACCGCCGTCAAGAAGATCTTTTACATGCAGCTTCCATTCATATTTTTTTTCATTTTCATAAACTGGTTTTTTGCTTTCATATACCTTCTTTGGTTTATAATCCATTAATTTTTCTATTGCCATTTTAAAACCCCTAAATAGTTAACAAACATATTAACTATTTAAATTTTTCTATTAATTTTTTGGATGATTTTCGAATAGTACACTGAATTTGTGTAAACATACTATAACCAATCAAAATTATGTTACCTAAATTTTAATTTAATTATAGTAAATTAAACTAATCATTTATTTAGTATCTATTTTATAATAGTAAAAAACCACAAAGTTTATATATCTGTCTTATATATCATAAAAAATAGTTGGGGGTAGTCAAATGATAAGTTATAAACCATTGGATAATCTAGTTAATACTGTTGGAAATTATATTCAAGATAATTCTGAGAAAATATGGAAAGGAGCAAAATATGGCATAATATTTCCTACTGTTTTAGCAGTTGGTTTAAGTGTTGCACCAAAAATTCAGAATATAGTTAATAAAATCATACCAACAGCAAACACAAATATTTCTGAGGTTGATGCAGCTGAACTAGAAAAACCATATCAAATTTTTGAACCTCACGTTGATGCACTTGATTATGCAAACAAAAACATGTGGATTATGAAACAGGAATTTGAGAATGATCCTAAATTTCAAAATTTCGAGAATAAACTTAATAGTTTACTTAATTACCCTAATCCAAACCATAGATTTCTTATGGACCTTGATAAAATAACCTCAATTAAATTCGCTCCTGATGGAACCGATGGAGATTATAAGACAGTTATTTATGTAGGAGCTATAACCCCTGAAAATGCTATAAAAACAGGAGAAATATTCAATATTCCTGATGGTGTAGATATAGAACAATATATGAACCCTATTCTTTATGATGCATTTTACTTTGGTAAAAAACATCAAAACTTAATTAAAAAAAGAGAAGCTGAGGAATCTAAAAAGGCTAAGGAAAATGATGTAAGGGAAGCTCGACAAAATGTTATATCAAAGGCACAGGAAGCAAAACAAAAAACAATAGATAATTATGTTTCTGGAAATTTAAATTCTGTGGGCAATGTTATCGAAATTTTTGATTTAGATGAATTTGAAAAAGAATTAAAAGTTTATAGTGTACAAAATGCAGATGAAATGTTAGGCGAATTAGGTATACCTGAAGATGCACTAATAAGTTATACTAAATTTGATGGAATAGACATACACAACATAGTTTTAGATTACAGTAATCTTGATGATGGTAGGATAAAGATAGTAAACACAAAAGATGGATTTGATTCTCTGTTTGATGTGCCTGATTCACCGCAAGGTCGCAAAGCTGTATCAAGAATACAGGAATCAAGATTAGAGAATTTAGTTATAACTGATGATGTTGGGGCAGTTGTTAGTAATATTTTAGCTAATAAAAAGAATGACTACTATATTATAAGGGACTTGGAAGATGGAAAACCTTCTTTTGGAATAGTGGGTGTTCCAGTTGATATGAAAGTAAAGGTTGGAGAAATTCTTGCAAAATATGTTGATGGTGTAAAACAAGATTATGATGGTGCAATATTTAAATTCCCAATAATTAAGAGAGATGTTGGAGATTCAGGCACATCAGTAATACCAGTAGAACCTGTAGAGCCAGTAGAACCTGTAGAGCCAGAACCATCTCCTGAGCAGGAACTTAATGATAACAATGACCCCCAGGATCCAGAAAACACCGGTTCAGATCCTAAT
>JAFCBX010000059.1 GCA_017610505.1 Methanosarcinales archaeon
TTGCAGTAAAAGAATGACAAATAAAGAAGGAGTGGCAGTATTTATGTGCCCTAACTGCGGTAAAGCTCAAATAGTAAGATGCAAGCACTGCAGAGAGATAGCAGCAACGTATACGTGTCCTGAATGCGGTTTTACAGGCCCAAACTGAAAATGGCAGATGTTGTAATCACTCTTAGGATAATGCCTGAAAGCCCTGAGACAGACTTAAAGGCAATAGAAGAGAAAGCCAAGGAATTCATATCTGAATATGGCGGTGAAGTTGGAAAAGTTGAAATACAGCCTGTTGCCTTTGGCTTAAAGGCACTTGAGCTAATATTTGTAAGCAATGAAGACATTGGAAGCACAGATAAATTAGAGCAAAATATAGCATCTATTGAAAGTGTAAGCTCTGTTGAGGTTACTGACGTCAGAAGGGCTATTGGTTAATCTTCTTTATTATTTTTGTTAATTCTTTTAATTCTATACCACTTCTAACAGAATTTGGCCTTATATGGGTTTCAGCTGCTTTAAAGCCAGCCTTTTTTATCTCACTAATCAATAAATCTTTTTTTGGCACGCTTTTCAATTTATTGTGCTTTACAACCTTTGCAAGGTCATAAAATCCAACTGAGCTTATTTTTGATTCTTTTTTTATTATCCCAAGGAGTTTAACTAACTCTTTATCCTTTAAATTCTTAATATTTTTGCACATACCATTTACAAGTTTTTTGTCCCATAACTGGCTTAACCAAAGCTTTCCAGCATAATCAACTTTTGAGCCGCAGACAGGACATTTATTTGAATTAAAAATATCCTTTGTTGTTTTCCTGAACAGGCACGAGCTGCAGTGAACAATATACCCATCATTTTTCATTAACTCGTCTGCTTTCTTTTTTCCTTTTATACACTTAAAAAAAACCCTGAAGTAATGCTCTTTTGAGTAAGAAAATATTGGGATTAATGCCTTGTCATACTGTGCCCCAGCTGACTGGACTTTTGAAATAAGAATCCTCAATCCTGTTTCATGGCAGAACTCATTCCTTAATGGCTTGCCTGAGTATTTTCTTAAGCAGGCATTTTTGTAACTGCCGCATAAGGCGCCTGTATCTGTTGCTGTTACAGCAAGAATTCCTTCTCTTCCAAGCCTTTTTACTGCACTGTCTAATAAAAAATTTGGCGAGCCAAATGGATCTATATCAATATAACCAAATCCTTTTGAATTTAAAATAAACAGATTTGCATCGAGATTTGTTACACTTATTTTTTTACTTAGTTTTATTTTATTTAACCTTAAATTGGCCTTTATCAACTTAACAGCTTCTGTGCTGTTGTCATTAAATGAAATACTTTTTATCTTGCCTTTTTTCAGCTCCAGCATAAACCTTATTCCCCTTACCCCTGTTGCAGCCAGTGGTAGTGCAATTTGCATATTTTTCTTATCAATTGAATTTAGCAATAAAACAGTTATGTCCCTGTTAAGCTTCATAACAGGATTGTAAAACACAGGCATATCTTTTGAGACTGTTCCAGCTGCATATGCTTTAATTATTGCCTTTCCCTCTTGCATGGTCTTCATAAAAAAATAAAGAATTAAGATTAATATAAAGCTTTTGGAAAAATTATTCAAATCCAGACAAGGTTTCCATTATTTCTTTATCAAAATACTCCTTATAATAATAACCACCAGGGTTTTTATATCTTTTTAACTGGTCCTTTGTTCCTATCACAAAGGATGTTGCACGCTCTGCTATTTCATATTCATAATCTTTTTTATCTTCAGGCCATTCATAACCAGGAGAACCAACCCACCCTGCAAATTCATAAATTAATGCACTATTCCATTGCCTTTCAAACTCAGGCATTTTTGGAAAGTACTTTTTAATATCTTTAGTGGTTTTATCATCACTCTTTTCTTTTTCATAATTCTTGTTAATTTTTTCAATGTCTGCTTCAACATGAACTTTAACCTCATCTTCAAGGTTTTTAGAAATACTTTTGTCCAATATAAATACCAAAAGGCCTGCTAATTCATATAAATTATTTTTTTTATAAAGAAATTCTTCAAGGCCCTTGCCTTTTATTGTTAAATATCTTTCTGACTGTTTAGCTATATGATCAGCAAGTTTTTCATAATAATCTCCAAAATCACTTATATTTGTGTCAAGCTTGCTATTTTTATTAAAAAATTCTATATCCTCACTTCTCACAAGTTGTGCTATATCTCCCATTTTATAATTTATGTATTTGAAGTTTATATAATTTCTGTTTATTATTCCCTTTTGGAAAGCTTTAAAAGTGAATATAATTTCCTGATAAGTAAGATGAATACTATCAGATCTCCTGTATGTACTGTTGTGGGCCATGTTGACCATGGAAAGTCAAGCCTGCTTGATTACATTAGAAGCAGTAATATTGTCAAGTGTGAGGCAGGGGCAATAACACAGGCAATAGGTGCATCTTTAATACCATTGGATGTTATTAAGAAGACATGCGGGCCATTGCTTGACTCACTAAAAATAAAATTCACAATTCCTGGACTGTTGTTTATAGACACTCCAGGGCATGCTGCATTCACAAATTTAAGAAAGCGAGGAGGAAACCTTGCAGATATAGCTATTCTTGTTGTTGACGTTAATGAGGGCTTTAAGCCGCAGACAGAAGAGGCAGTTGAGATATTAAAGCACGAGAAAACACCTTTTATTGTTGCAGCAAACAAGATAGATTTATTGCCTGGATGGAACTCAGATAAAAATAATCTTTTAAAAAATATCTCCAGCCAGAGTCAAGATACACAAAAAAGGCTTGATATTAAACTTTATGAGATTTTGGGAAAACTGCATGAGTTTGGATTTGCAAGCGAGCGCTTTGACCGCGTATCAGACCACACAAAAGAGATAGCAATAATTCCTGTATCATCAAAAACAGGAGAGGGCATTCCAGAGCTTTTAATGGTCTTGACAGGCCTTGCACAGAAGTATCTTGAAGGCTGTTTGAAATGTGATATTGACAGCCCTGCAAAAGGAACTATATTGGAAGTAAAGGAAGAAAAAGGCCTTGGTGTAGCATTAGATGTTATTATCTATGATGGCACATTAAAAAAAGATGATATTATTATTATTGGGGGCATAAAAAAACCAGTTGTAACAAAAGTAAGGGCATTATTTGAGCCAATGCCATTGTCAGAGATAAGAGACAAAAAAGCCAGGTTTAAGCAGGTTGATAAGGTATGTGCTGCCAGATGCCTGAGAATATCTGCTCCTGAAATAGAGGATGTTGTTTCGGGAATGCCATTAATGGCTAGCTCAAAAGATGCTCTTGAGAAAACAAAACAGGAAATCCAGAAATTAGTATCTGAGGTTATAATAGAAACAGATGAGCAGGGCATCATCCTAAAGGCGGATTCACTTGGCTCTCTTGAGGCATTAATAAACATATTCAGGGATAAGAATATCAATATAAGAAGGGCATCAATTGGCAATATTTCAAAAAAAGATGTAATTGATGCAGATAGCAACTACGAGAAAGACCCATTAAAAGCAGTTGTAATCGGCTTTAATGTATCTTTAAATGATGATGCAAAACCAGAAAAAGTAAAAATTTTTACAAGTGATATAATCTACAAGCTTATAGAAGATTTTGAGAAATGGGTTGTGGGTGAGACAAAAAGGCGCGAGGCAGCTGAGGTAGATATGCTTGTCAGGCCTTGCAAACTCAAAATAATGCCTGGCTATGTCTTCAGGCAGAATAATCCTGCTGTTGTTGGAGTAGATATTCTTGAGGGCAAAGTTAAGACAAATATACAACTAATGAAAGATATTATTCCTCTAACTACAATAAAGAGCATACAATTAGAGAAAAAGAATATTACAGAAGCTGAAAAGGGAAAGCAGGTTGCAATCTCCTTAGATAAAGTTACTGTAGGAAGGCAAATAAAAGAAAATGATACTTTATATTCTGTGATCCCTGAGAAAGATTTCAGAAAGCTAAAAGAACTGAAAAAATATCTGACAGAAGGGGAGATAACTATCTTAAAAGAAATTGCAGTAATGATGAGAAAGGAAAATCCTCTCTGGGGTGTCTGATTGATGCTTGAACTAAAAATACTAAACAGAAAAAAGATTAAGGAAATACTGGCTTTAATAAAAAAACAATGGGGTGCTGATTTCAAGACAGAACTTGCTTTCTTGATGAATACCCAGAATAAGATATTCCTTGTCAATAGGGAAGTGTTTAATCTAAACCTTGAAAAACTAAGGATTAATTCAATAGGCCTTTACTTTGGAGAGCTTAAAAACAATGAGTTAAGATTAAGCATTGAGGGCTCACAGTTAATTGGGAATGATGCAAAACAAAATCTTATTGAGATTAATGAAACACAGGCCATGCAGTGGCTCAAGGGCGAGGATATAGGCATAAAAGGCAATTACAAGGGCTTTGTGATAATAAAACATAAAAACGACTTTCTCGGAACAGGCAAATATAAAGACGGAAAAGTGCTTAATTTTGTTCCAAAGGCCCGCAGGTTTAAGTATAATTTAGAAATTCCAGACTAATTTTAGAAGATATATAACATTAACTTAATAGTAGTAAAAATAGAAAGCTTTATAAATAATCAAATCCCTTGCCAGACAAAAATGGTAACTTTCCCGCAAAATTACAAAGAAAAAAAAGAATTAGTTGATTATCTTAGTAATCTTAAAGCCCGTTTCAAGTCTGATTTAAATGAAATCATAAATTTCCCTCTTTCTGGGCATCTCAAGAGGGATAAAAAACTAAAAAGAATAATTAACTCTGCCAAGGAAAAATATGAGGAAATATCTATTAATGACAGGTTTTTGCTTTCTTGGTTCATGGATTTCACCAATGAAACTCTTCTATACAACCAGGGATTAAAGCCAGACATTAACCCAGAATTTATTATTGAATGTGATATTA
>JAFCBX010000060.1 GCA_017610505.1 Methanosarcinales archaeon
ATGGAACATAGAGTTTATAGAATCATTCCACCTTATTGAGTCATCACTATATGAGCCATCTGAAGACCGCAGGTTAGGTTTGGTTGACAGGGCTTTAGATGTTATGCTTGAGGGAACTTATGAAAAGATGCTGCATTATGCACATAACCTGCAGTCGCCAATACAAACATTGCACATGCTTGGTGTGATAATGCCCCTCCTGGGTTTGGTAATATTGCCTTTAATTGTTAGTTTTATGGGGGGAATTAAATGGTATCACATAGCACTTATTTACAATATAACCCTACCAATTGCTGTTTATTACATGGGTAAGATAATCCTGTCAAAAAGGCCTACTGGTTATGGTGAGACAGATATCTCACAAGCTAATCCAGAATTAAAGAAATACAAAAATATTATTATTAAGATAGGCAATTCTGAACTGAGAATAAATCCATTATTTTTGAGTATATCCATCGGATTAATACTTTTTATTATTGGGCTGCTCCCAATGATACTTCCCCTTGTTCCAGACTTTGTTGACCCTGATCCTATAGGTGGTTTTTATTTTCTTGATTACCATACAAGCATTGTAACAGAAGGGGAAATGGTTGGAAAAACAGTTGGCCCATTTGGTTTAGGTGCAGCCATTCTTAGCTTTGGCATAACATTAGCTTTTGGTATTGGCATTGGGATTTATTATAACTTAAAGTCAAAAAACCTTATTGATATAAGGGAAAATACAAAAAAGCTTGAGAATGAGTTTGCCTCAGCTTTATTTCAGCTTGGAAACCGGCTTGGGGATGGCCTGCCTGCCGAGATTGCCTTTGGTAGGGTAGCAGAGATTATGAGGGACACAACATCTGGAAATTTTTTTAAGATTGTCAGCATGAACATAAGCAAGCTTGGCATGAGTGTTAGGGAAGCCATATTCAATAAGAAGTCAGGTGCAATACTGTATTTTCCATCAAACATTATCCAAAGCTCAATGAAAGTACTGCTGCAAAGCATTAAGAAAGGACCTGTTGTTGCAGCCCAGGCACTTGTCAATGTTTCGCGTTATATAAAAGAAATTCACAGGGTTAATGAAAGATTAAGAGATTTGCTTGCAGATGTTATTTCATCAATGAAATCGCAATTATCTTTCATTGCACCGGCAATAGCAGGAGTTGTTGTTGGAATAACCTCAATGGTTACAACAATACTTGGAAAACTGGGAACCCAGATGCAGGGCATGCAGGCTGAGTCTGGAGCAGGAGGAGCAGGAAACATAGTTGGAATGTTTGGCGATGGAATGCCAACATACTATTTTCAGATAATTGTAGGGATATATGTTGTTGAGATAATCTATATCCTTACAATACTTGCAAATGGGATTGAAAACGGCTCTGACAAGCTTAATGAAGAGTATCTTATAGGGCAAAACATGCTAAAAAGCACGCTTCTTTATGTATTTATTGCCTTTATTGTTACATTATTATTTAACTTTGTTGCAGGCACAATAATGACTGGCTTTGCCCCTGCTGCATAAGAATAATTATTCTTTAAAATTGGTTTTCTTTTATAACCTTTTGACTTGCTAAATTTATTTATATTACTTCTATGGAATAGTAAAAATATGAAAAAGATTATAAATCCCTTTTGTGAATATTTCCCTGTTAAACAGAACAACCTTGAATACATGGTATCTAAAGTATTTAGGCCAGAAATAAGTTTTAAGGAAAAAGATAATTCTTTAATTGCCTTGGTAAAAGAAAGAGCATATACAATCTTTGGGCTGGATGATATTATAAACTATCCTGGAAGAAAAATCAAAGGTTCAGACCATTATTTTAAAGGCAGAGTAATAGGAGAAAATATACTTTCCTTTATAATGAATGAACTGATGATTGAGGCAAAGAAAAAAATCCCAAAAAATCCAAATATTGGATTTGACTGCGGCATAATCAATGAAGAAAACAAAAATATTGGAAAGGAGCGCGTTGTGACATACAATGACAAATACCTACTGAAACATAAGGGCAGAATTAATTTCACAATACTTGAGAAATCATCAGAAATGGATCCATCCCATTCATATCATCAAGAGAAGCATGGATTACAGGCTACTGAACTTGATAGCCTGGGATATTTTCATTGTGGTTATATTAACAGAGAGAAATGTATTAATTATTCAGATAAAAATACTTTGGAAATACTTCTAGTTGGTGAGGCAAAGACCTCAAAAAATTCCAACCATTTTAAAAAATTAGGCAATAATACAGATAGTTCAAAAAATATTGTTAATAAAGTTTTTAACCCACTTGTCTCATTATATAGGGATCATAAATTTGTTTATGTGTTTCTTGCTCATGATAATACTCTTTGGGATAATAATTCACACAAGGTAAGAAAAATTCCATCAGAAATCATAAGGCAGCTTGAAGATGTTAATATTGGTACAATTCTTGTTCCATTTCCGAGCATGCCAAAGAAATTTAATTATTACACACGGAAAATAGCCAAAATTTTAAAATTAATAAGAAAAACCAAAAAACTTCATAAGAAATAAGTTTTAATTTTGATTTTTATGATCTTGAAAAACAATCTTTATAAACTTAGGGTTGTTTCTTTTTTCTTAAGATGATATTAAGATTAGCCTATATATTTTTAATGTGCATGACCATGAGGTGCATAAAGACCATACAGAACATAACACAAATAGGAGGGCATAAGACAATAACAGCTTTTCTTCTTGCAACAGAAACATTGATTTTTCTTCTGGTATTTAAGGATGTTATCACAGGAGAGCTGACTATACTTGTTATAATAGCTGTTACAGTAGGCTATGTTTTAGGCTACTTAATTGGCTCATACATAGAAGATAAGATGGCATTGGGAAAAGTGATAGTAACTATCAAGATTGCAAGAGAAAAGTCAAACAAACTTGCAGGGGTTTTAAGGGATAACGGCTTTATATTTATCCAGTCAAAGAGATTTTACAGCCATAAGGGCAAGCTCAGAAAAATACACCAGGGAATAATATACAGGAGGGAATTGCCTAAGCTAAAGGAAATAACAAAAAACTTCAAAATAGTTGCAAGCGTGGAAAGCCTAAAAGGCACCTTTGGCAAGAAAATAATAAGCTCTAAAGATTATTTAGAAATAGATAATCTTAATTAACTAATTTTTGAATATAGACTGCGCAGGCCGGGATTCGAACCCGGATATACGGCTTGGAAGGCCGCAGTCATAGCCATTAGACCACCAGCGCCTAATAATTGAGAATAAGTTGTTCATATAAAAGTTTTACTAAAAAATAAACAAAAAGTTTACCCATAAATAAAATATAAAAGAATAAAAAAAAACAAATATTTTCCAAGAATTACTATTTTTTATGTAGTTTCAATTTAGAAATCTTCACTGTCTTTATTTTCTTGACTTGGTTCTTCCTCAGCAGGCTCTTCCTTAGGGGCCTTTTTTGGAGCTGAACTTTTTCCTCCCTTTAAAACAACCTTCTGGGCTTGCTTTCCCCTGTCTGTTTCAGCAGCTTCAAAGGTTACTTCATCATTCTCACGCAAAAATGCTCCTTCTCCTACTGCTGTATGATGAACAAAATAGTCCTGTCCATCTTCGCCTTCAATGAAGCCGAATCCTTTCCTGCTATTAAACCACTTTACTTTTCCTTCCATTTTTTTAATTCCTCTACTAAATTTTTTCTGCCCGATAAACTGAGCAGTAAACCTATGGTATTATATTGCCCTTTTTAAGCTTTGCGGTAAAAAAGCCATAAGGTTTTTATAAGTATAATATAACAGGATAAATATGTTTATTATTGATAAGGCCTATGAAATAGCAGTAGGAGACCTGAGAAAAAATTATTATCCTTTGGGAATTATCACAGGCAATCTAAGGAGAACATACTGGTCATGGGATTCATTCTTTGCATCATTTGGCGCAAACAGATTAAAGGATTTTGAGATAGTGAAAAAGAATTTATTGCTTTATTTAAAATACCAGCGTAAGGACGGGCTCCTGCCTAAAAGAATATCAAGCCCATTGTATTATCTTAGTACAATAGGATTTAAGCCAAGGTGGAACCTTTTGTTTCCTGTCTATCATGGCAGTTATTTTATATCTCCCTCTGTAACCCAAAACATTATTTTCATAATAGCCTGCTATGATTATGTTATACAAAGCAAGGATAAAAAATTTTTGAAAGATAACTATAAAAAAATCCTAAAGGCAGTGGTATGGATATCAAAGCAGGATAAGGATAATGATCTCCTTATAGATGAGGGTTTTGGTGCTAACTGGGCAGAGTCTGCTCTTAAGCAGGGAGAGGTAATGTTTACAAACGCATGCTATTTCAAAGCATTAACTGACTTTAGCAAAATGGCAGCAATGCTCAAAAAAAATGATGATGCCAGAGGATATTCGAAGATGGCAGAAATAGTTAAGAAGGGCATTAACAAAGAGTTCTGGAATGGGAATTACTATATAGATTGGATTGACAGGAAAAAACAGGATTATTTTTCATCAACAGGCAATGTCCTGGCAATTGTGTGGGATGTTGCAGACAGAAAAAAAGGAATGAAAATACAACAGTTCATAATGAAAAACAAACTAGATAAAGTTCCTATGAAAACAAACTATCCATCTTATCCATGGTATAAGTCATCTATTTTTAATATTATTGGAGGACTCCTAAAATATCATAATGGTTATTCATGGCCGTGGATTGGCTGCTTTGATGCTATTGCAAAGAATAAACTAGGCATGGAAAAAGAATCTGAGCAAGTCCTTAAGAGAATTGCCAAGTTAATCTGTAAACACAGCACAACATCTGAAATCTACAACAGTAAGGGAAAAAGAATTAGAACATGGATTTACCAGAGCGAGAACAGGTT
>JAFCBX010000141.1 GCA_017610505.1 Methanosarcinales archaeon
TAAAGAATATAAATGCTTAAATAGTATATAGGCATTACCCTTTATATATCAAAGAAAATATCTCTTTCTCATTAAATTAATTTATTTACATAGAATGAGTTTCCACGCAAGACCTATAATACAAAACATTAATAAATAAAGAGATAAACATCCACTTTATGCAACTCTTTAAACAGGCAGTTATTAAGCTATTAAAAAAAGAACTAAAAGGACCAATAGAACTTGAAACCCCACCTGATTCTAAGCTGGGTGATTACGCATTTCCATGTTTTGGCCTCGCAAAGCAACTAAAAAAAAGCCCTATGGAGATTGCACGGGATTTAGCATCAAAGCTCAGGCCAAGCAAATACATAAGAGGGATAAAAAGCACAGGCCCATATGTTAATTTTTTTGTAAACAAAACTGTTCTTAATGAAATCACACTAAATGAAGTTTTAAAGCAAAAGGAAAAATACGGCTCTTCAGTTAAGAAAAACAAAAGGGTTGTTATTGAATTTCCTGCACCAAATACAAACAAGCCATTGCATCTCGGCCATGTAAGGAACATGCTCATTGGTGAAAGCCTGTCAAGAATTCTTGAGTTTAATGGCTCTAAGGTTTTTAGGGTAAATATGAACAATGATCGCGGAATACATATATGCAAGTCAATGCTTGCTTACAAGAAATATGGCAAAAACAAAACTCCTGAATCAGAAAAAACAAAGCCAGACCATTTTGTTGGGAATTATTATGTGCTCTTTAACAAAAAGCTAAAAGAGCACCCAGAACTTGAAGATGAAACACAGGATATGTTGAGAAAATGGGAGCAAGGAGATTCAGAAACAATAAATCTATGGAAAAATATGAATAACTGGGCATTTAATGGCTTTAATAAAACATACAAAAAATTTGGCATAAAACATGTTAAGGTATACAATGAAAGCGACTATTACAAGCATGGAAAAAAGGTTGTTATGGATGAACTTAAAAAAGGGATTTTTGAAAAGGATGAAAAAGGAAACATATTTGTAAACCTTGAGAAATACAATCTTCCAAACAAGATTCTTTTAAGAGCTGACGGCACAAGTGTTTATATGACACAGGATTTAATTTTGGCAAAATTAAAATACAATGATTTTAAGATGGACAAGTCAATCTTTGTTGTTGGTTCAGAGCAAAAGCTTCACTTCAGGCAATTGTTTAAGATTCTTGAATTAACCGGCTTTAAGAACATTGACGGATGTTATCATTTAGCTTATGGAATGATCTATCTTCCTGAAGGAAAGATGAAGTCAAGAGAATTGTTGATGCTGATAACATTGTTGAAAATATGATAACTCTTGCAAGAAAAGAGATACAGGAAAGGCATGAGTTGGATAAAAAAGAAATAGATAAAAGGGCAGAGCAGATTGGAATGGGTGCCTTAAAGTTCTTTATTCTTAAGTATGATGCACTGAAAGACTTTGTTTTTAATCCAAGGGAATCAATATCCTTTGAAGGAGAAACAGGCCCATACATCCAGTATGCACATGCACGTATTTGCAGCATTTTGAGAAAGTTTGGAAAAAGCATTGACAAGGGTTTTATTGATAAAACAGATTTATCTTTATTAAAAGAAAAACACGAAACTGAATTAATTAAACTCTTGGGAAAATTTCCAGATGTTGTTGAAAATGCAGCATCTTCATACAAGCCATCATTAATAGCCCGCTATCTGCTTGACTTATCACAAAATTTTAATGAGTTTTATCATATTCACCAGATTCTGAAGGAAGGAGAAGAACTAAAAAACACAAGAATTCTTTTAATATATTGTGTAGAGCAGTTCTTGCTACTTTTTAATGGTTAATCAACTATTGGTGAAAAAAATGGCAAAAAAACAAAAACAGAACTGTATAGAAAAACTAATTTTTGGTGGGGAAAAAATTGAGAAAATTATCCTATCAAGGAATAGTATTGCAGAAATAAAGTTTCAAGATAAAACATATAGCATACTTGATTCAAACATGACCCCAGGTGATTTAGGTAAATATATGCTTGCTTACTGGAAATTCCAAAGAATGAATGCTGGTGGAGATGAAGTGATAAATCCAATTTTAGTAGATAATGGATTAACAGAAACTGAATTTAAGAATTACAAAAAAAAAGTTGTAGAATCAATTTGTGATTTAGTGGGCTTACCAAATAATTATAGCAATAAAGATAAAGATTAAACCAACTATTATAGAAACCCAAGCAGATAATTCATCTCTTGGAAGATTGGCTATTATCTGGGTAATACCATTTGATTTTTCTTTTTTAGCTGGCATACTCTGACCAAATCCGGGATGTATTGATGGCCCAGGCTTAAATACTGGCATCTGGCCAGGATGATTAGGCTTTGTACCAGATACAATG
>JAFCBX010000061.1 GCA_017610505.1 Methanosarcinales archaeon
ATATAACTGCAATAGAAAGTATAAATATAACAATAGGAATAATCAATAGCTTCTTATAATTCTTATTATACCATTCCAATAGCTTGGAAATCTGCTTATTTTTAGCAAATCTGCCTCCATTGTTATTCTCTTCTGACATAAAAATAGGGAAAAAAGCTTTATTAATAAATGTTTTGGAAAAAACTAAAACCAAGGATATTAATAAAATTAGTAATTTTTAATTGTTCACATTTAATTTCAACATTATTTACTACTTTTTAATAATCAAGACAGAAAGGTTTATATATTTCTTATTGTATTATTAGTTATATGAAGATTCCAGATTCAATAAAAAAACCAAGCAAGTTTATTATAGATTGTCTTTTGATGTTTATAGTGGCAAATCAACTATCACATCCAGCAGTGCTTTCGGTAGCTACAACACGTTTTGCTAAAGGAAAAACATCAGAGAAAATTCAAATTGTTTCTAAAGATTTGTATATTGACCAGTTCTTATTTCTCGATCCCTCTCTAGATTCTCGCGATTATCTTAATCTATCTAGCAGCATAGTTCATAAGTATGCTAAAGATGAACATGTATGCAGGCATTTTGCAAATGCTACATATGATATTTATCAAAGCTTAATAAAGAATAACCATAGAACAGACCTTTCAGACAAGGTAAGAATAGTAGCTACAATTGAACATGAGTGGCTTGATATATTAGAAAATGGAAAGTGGGTTCCTTATGAATCAACCTATCCTACACCACCCTTATCTAAAGGCAATATAAAAATATATTCAGATAAATCAAAATTAGTAAAATCTTTTATCAACACAGAAAATGGTGCGGAAGTTGTAACAATACCTGGCACTAAAACATTTGTTCCTACATTTTCCTCTTTTTTAACACCTGGTGGTCTTGCAGGGGGCATTTATAGACAATATAAAAAAACTGGCGGAAAGTTCTAATAATTAATCATATGAAATAAAACAGCGAAGACTAGATCAAAACATTTCTATCTTTGAAAATAAAAAATACTAACCCTCTTCCATTTTAAGAAAATGCTTGTATTAATCCTGATACTACATGGCCCCCATCAAATGGCCTGAATGGTATCATGTTGAATATAAACAAAAACAGGTTAATCTGTTTTGTGATGAGTAATGCAAGCCTCTGCTTGCTTGTTAATGATGTGGCTTTTTTTAGTATAATTGAGGAGCCAAGCCATAGTGCAAGGTTCATCAATGGGCCTGCAACTGCAATCATTGAATGCTGCAATGGTGTTCCACCCATTGAGGAAACAAATCCTGGCACAAATATTATGAATGGTGAGTGGATAAGCCTTAAAACTACTCCTAATAACAAGCCAAAGTAGGATGCATGAAATGTTGCACTCAGGCCAAAACTCATTGCAACGAACTTATGGGCCATTTCATGAAGAATTATTGCAGGAGCAGTGCAAAGTGCTGTAAACTTAAAGTTTTCAATATCAAAGCCAGAAGTCAGCGGCTGGTGTATATACCTTGGCATTCTTATAAAATCCTTTAATATAAATGCAATTGCCAGGGTCATTATTACTAAATCCATTATTTCATTAATGCTTAATATCATAATCCAAAGTTAAAGGTCACTTATTTAAAAAAGTTGTGCAAAAATATTTAAAGAATTACGCCTTCTTTGATTTTATGACAGATTTAGTAGCATGCTTAAGCACTGGAAAGGGAACGTGGACTCATGTTAAGGGTGTTATCTCTGGCTGCGAGTGGGATAACATATTTCTTATTACAAATGAATTTGGCAGGGAAAAGTTCAGTTCAGAAAAAAAGGTTGAGCTTCTTGTTGTTGATTCAAACAAGCCATTATCAGAGCTTGTTGAAGACATTAAAAAACATCTGAAAGATAGAATATCAGGAACAGAAGTTGCATTAAACCTTGTCTCTGGAACAGGTAAGGAGCATATGGCTATTTTATCTGCTGTTTTAAAATTAGGCCTTGGAGTAAGGCTTGTTGCCCTTGCAAAAGACGGAATAAAAGAAATTTAAAGCCTTGCGAAAGATTTAAATAGTTGTTTTACTTTGATATGATTTGGTGGAGCAACTTAGAATAAGTAATAGCAATATTATTGAATGAATGGATCTTCGGAAAAATTCAATTCTAAGCTCGTACACCATTTTTTTCTTATTTTTGTAGAAAAACATAAGTAAAACAACATATTTTAAGTTTCCTTAATACTGTGCATTATTAAGAAAATCTATTTTTTAACAGAGTCATAATTCTTTATATTTAACTCAAATTTTATTTGCCTTAAGATTTTGTCTGCATTATTAAATTTGTCTTCACTGTCAGGATCCATCCTAAAGTAATCCTTTCTTCCAGTAACACCAAATTCTTTTATTTGGTCTACAATGCCATCATGCTTATTATCAATTAATTGATATTTACCTACTAAGGTCACTTTGTCTTTATCTCCATACCTGTAAAAAATCACTCTTTCCCTGTTTGGATGAAAAATAAGATATCCTGAGCCGCCCGGAAGAATTATTTTTCCTTTTTTGCTTTCTAATCTCATCCTATTAAGATCATTTACATAATTGGTTAGAGCTTCCCTATTCTTTATACAATTGTTTAATTCTTTGTATTTTTTTATCCCCTCTGGGATGGCATAAGACAAAATGGAATATGCAATTAAAATAATCACTCCTGCAAAAATTTTTGTAGACAGATTGTTCATTAGGGGAAATTGACGTGGCTTACACATAACATTTTTTGTATAATTAAAGAAATTGCTTATTTTATTTGGTACCTTGTTTTTTTGTTCATCTATTATTTTTTCCAAGTCCATATACTTAAAAGATTACATTGAGTATATAAACCTTTTCAATTGTTACTATTTTAGAATAAATAAAGGGTTGTTTATAGAAAAACATAAATAAAATAACTTCTCTTTAAAGAATATGATAAAATTTTTTGCTCGATTATTTGGTGGAAAAGAAGAATTAAAACAGCTGAAGAAAAGTGAGCTTGAGGGCTACATCAAAAAACAGCTTGATAAGGATAATATAAATTCTCTTTTAAAAGAATTCTCAGGCAGAATTGATGAGATTTCAAAAACCATAGGGGAAAGATGTGATAAGCTTGAGAAAGCTGAGCTGCAGAATAAAAACATCCCTCCAAGGGCAATAACAATAATGGAGGGAAACAGAAAGGCTTACATACACAAAACAATGCATTTCACAGGCAAAATAAGGGAGATTTTAAGTGAAATCAAAACATTAACTGATTCCAGCAATATAATTGATAAGATTTCAAAAATAAATGAAATATTTGATGAATACAACAAAACAACTCAAAAGCCATATTATATTTTGCAGGAATTTTTTGCAAATGAATCACATAAGGTAGCTTCCGGCATAAAGGAAATAAGCGATTCAATACAGCAATTTAAGGACAGCTTAAAAAAATCAGATGCCCATAAATTCCAGGAAATTCTTAATTTGATTAATAAGATAGAAAATAGAAAACAAAAGAAAAAAGAGCTTGAGAACCAGAAAAAAGAGCTTGAGAAAAATCTTAATGAAGAGGAAAAAAATATTTTGGTTTTAAAAGATGAAATAAAAAAAATCAAGGAATCACAAGAGTTTAATGAGCTGGCAAAACTTAATGATAATTTGAGAATAGCAAAGGATGAGCAGAAAAAATTTTCTGATGAAATTTACTATAAGCTTGCTCCATTGTCAAGAGCACTTAGGAAATATGCTAAAATCTCTTTTGATGAAAAAAGCATAGAAATGATTATTTCCGATCCTTTTAAAGCAATAGCTGAGATTAAAACTGAAACATTAAATAAAATCTTTTCAGGTCTTGCCAAGAGCATTAAAGAGGGAACTATTGCTCTTAAAGAGAATGTTAGAAAAAAGAATCTGGGAATATTAAATAAAATTAATCCTGAGTTTGTAAAGAATACACAGGCAAAGATAAAAGCACAAGAAGACAGTATCCAGGAACTTTCAACTGCAGTTGAAAAAAATACTTTATGGTTCAGGATTGAGGAGTTAAATAAAAAAATAGAAAAAAAGCAGCAGCACCTTTCCCATATAAACAAAGAAGTACAAAATACTGAGCATGAAATAAGCAAAATAACAACAGAAGATATTTACAAAAAAGTAAGAGATATTTTAAAATCATTAAACATAGAGTTAGTAGAATAAGATTACCTTATTTTAATTTTGATGTTTTATATAATTCCGGCTTAAAGCCTTTTTCAAATTTTACTATTTTTGGATTTAATCCCCTTTCTTTTAATGTATTTTTTAAGTCATTGTTGAAAGATTGTTGGTCATACCCTATGCAAATAATGTCTGGTCTTATTTCTTCTATAATCTTATATTTATCTTCTTCATACCCTAAAAAAGCCATATTAACGTAATCTAAACTTTGTATTTTGGCAAGCCTTTTTGATTCGTTGTTTAATGGTGTTTTCCCCTTAACTTCCTTTACTGTTGAGTCCCTTGCAACAATTACATTAAGTATATCCCCATATTTTTTTGCTTCTTTTAAATAAAATTCATGGCCTTTATGGAATATATCAAATGTTCCAAAAGCAAGTACTTTTGTTTTTTTCATCCTATCAATAAAATAGTTTGCTTAGATATTTAAACATTTTGACTTTAGTTTAGATAGTTTTATTAAT
>JAFCBX010000062.1 GCA_017610505.1 Methanosarcinales archaeon
CCTTCTATTGCCTTGTGGAACAATTGTATTGGGCTGTTTTTAATCAGGCTGTGATGAGAGAACGTAAATAAATCCCTGGTTTCTATGAAATTATGGAGCTCTTTTTTTATTTTAGGAGAATGAAAGAAATTATCAAGCTCACCCATGTCCTTAAAGCCATATAAAACAATATGGGTTGAGCTTCCCTGCGGTATCCTGTAAACGCTGATTATATGTGGGTTTTCCAATAATTTCTGCTCCACCTCAAGCTCACCCATGTCAAGCCCTTCTTTTGTTAGTTTTGCAATTGCTATTGCAAAGGTTTGTATTCCAAGCTTGGAATAATTAAGGTTTAAAGAATAAGATTCTATTACTGAAGACTCAAGCTTTCTTCTTATCTTTCCAACTGCAACACTTGATATCTTTAGATTAGATGCTATTTTACTATCTGATACTCTTGAGTTGCTCAGCAGTAGCTTAAGTGTTTCTTTCTCATTTTTAGTGAGTTTTATATTGCACACCTCTTTTAGTTTCAAATATTAAGTTAAAATATTATTTAGGTTTATATATTTAACGTTTAATACCTAAACTTTCTGCTTTATTTTAGTTTCTGGTTTAAACATTAAACTTATTAACTAGTATGCAATAATGTATACTGATATTGCATATTGTTGTAAATAAGCAATATTGCACAAAATGAGAAAGAGCAAAAAAGAGCTAGTAGTAGAGCTTCTTAAGAAAAACACAGATGGGCTTACAATAATTGAAATCTCAAGAATATTGGGAATATCAAGGAATACTACTGCTGCTGCCTTAGCTGAATTAAAAGGAGCTGAATTAGTCAGGATAAGGCCAGTTGGAATGGCTAAGTTATATAGGTTGAAAAATGAAAAAATTAAATACTAAGATGCAGATAGGCATAAATCTTGCTGTATTCCTTATCCTAGCAATAGGGGTTTTTATGAGCACAGGAACCAATGGTGAGGATGCAAGCGGCATTACATCATACATAAAAGCAAAAATTCCCCTGAGCGAAAGGCTGTTCATGCCTGTGAAGATAATTCTTGAAAAAGCCGAAGCAATAGGCAATGCCCTGTTTGACATAGTCCTGATTATTCCAGAGAAATCAAGAGAAATAACTCCTGAAGAAGATCTTTTGGTTTCCATTGATTTGATTAACTTTGGAGGGCCAGGAAAAACAAATGTATCCCTTGCTTATATCATCACAAATTCTGAGGGGGATATAGTTCTGATAGAGCATGAAAAAAGAATTGTTGAAACCCAGGACTCATTTTTGAAAACAATTGATTTGCCAGATGAATTAAAATATGGGGACTACAAGATTCTTGTTGAAATGCTTTACTCAAATACAAGTGCAGTAACCACAGGGGAATTTAGAGTTCTGAAAATCAAATAAATAAATCAGGCTGTGTTGTTTTGCCCTAACAATGCAGCCTGATATTGTAAATTCCAATTAAAGAAACAAAGTTTTATATACTCTTTTTAGTATAATCAAACCAAGAAATTAGATAAAGCAAGGATAACCTTTTCATACAGCAACTTATCAACCTTTAATTCAGTTGAAAAATTTAAAATGAAAAAATTGGGGGTTAGGAAAATGCTTAAAAAAAAGAACAAAATTAAATTTTATATTCCCCTTGTTTTATCCTTTGTTTTGTTAAGCGGTTGTGGCAATATTGAGGAAAAAGAAATAACAACCACAAAAGAAGAGGTGTTTGTAATGGAAAAAAATATTACCCAAGCAAATATAACAATCTTAGATGTTTATGACAATGTTGAGTTTAATCCTGATTTTAAAACAGGCTTTGGATTTGCATGTGTTGTAAAATTAAAAGACAAAACCATTCTCTTTGATACAGGAGGGGATTCCCAAACTTTGTTATCAAACCTTGAAACAGCTAATATTAAGCCAGAGGATATTGATATTATTCTTTTATCTCATATACATGGAGACCATGTTGGTGGTTTATTGGGCTTTTTAGAAAAAAACCCTAATGTTAAGGTTTATGTTCCAGCTTCTTTTCCATCCTCATTTAAAAACCAGATAGCATCAACTGGAGCAGAGCTAATAGATGTCAGCAATCCAGTTAAAATAATAGAAGGTGTTTATTCTACGGGAGAGCTTGGAACATGGATAAAGGAGCAGTCATTAGTAATAGATTCTGATAAGGGTTTAGTTGTGATAACAGGCTGCGCACATCCAGGAATTGTTAATATTGTGAGAAAAGCAAAAGATATGTTTAATAAAAAGCTTTATTTAGTTTTGGGTGGGTTTCATTTATCAGCTGCAGGTGATTCTGAACTAAAAAACATTATAAAATCATTCAGAGAACTTGAAGTAGAAAAAACAGCTCCCTCTCATTGCACAGGAGAAAGGGCAAGAGAACTTTTTAAACAAGAATACAAAGATAATTTTATAGAGAATGGAGTTGGAAAGGAGATTAGGATATAAACAAACCAGGTGTAATATGGCATGCAAATGGATTGATTCTTGTCCATTGAGGAAATTTGAGGAACAAGGCAAATTAGATGATAAATGGAAAAAACAATACTGTGAAAGAGATTTCACTAAATGCAAAAGATATCAGATGGCAGAAAAAGGAATCTATCATTCAGATAATATGCTTCCAGACGGAACAATTAATGAAAAACTAAAATCATAAAAAATGAAAATATACGGACCAGTTCCTTCATGGAGATTAGGCAATTCTTTAGGAGTTGATTTAGTTGAAGCTCCTAAAGGATATAATAAAATCTGCTCTTATGATTGTGTTTACTGCCAGTTGGGGCACACGGGTTTTAAAACTAAAGTACTAAAACCAGTACCTATTAAACACAAAGATTTTCTAATCCTCAAAAAAAGGATTGAAGAAACAAAACCAGATTACATTACTTTTTCAGGTGAGGGAGAACCTACACTCAACCTGAATTTTGGTTATGCTGCAAGATGCATAAAACAACTAACCAACATACCATTAGCTGTTCTTACAAATGCTTCATTTGTGCATGATAAAAGAATAAGACAAGGGTTAAACATCTGTGATTTAGTTATTGCAAAAATAGATGCTCCTAACCAAGAGTTGTTTGAAAAAATAAACAATCCCTACAAAGGGATATTGCTTGCTGACATCATTAAGGGAATTAAATTACTCAAAACAAGGGTTGCTATCCAAACTTTATTGTTTTCTTATGATAAACTAACAAATGCAGATAATAAAACCATAAAGGGATTAATTGAAGTTTATAGGGATATAAACAACACCAATCCAATAAATATATTTTTAGGTACAGCTTACAGGCCATCTGACAAAAAAGAATTAAATGCTATTAGTGAAAATAGGCTTAAGCAAATTGCATTAAAAATCAATCAAGAAACAGGGATTAAGGTTAATTATTATAAGGAGAAACAGCCAAAAACTGTTTCAAGAGATATTAGCCCCGAAAGTTTAGAAAAGGAATTGTTTGATTTGCTGAAAAGAAGACCTTGCACAAAGGAAGATATCTCAACACGTTTTGGGAGACTTAATGTTTCAGGCATATTATCATCCTTAATTAAGAAAGGTGTTCTAGAAGAAAAAATTAAAGGAAACAAAAAATATTTTTTTATAAAACAAAATGGCTGAACTGTACGACAGAAAAAAGCTATTGGAAATATGCAATGCAAGAAACAAAACCTTGCTTGACATAGGTGTTGGGCCACTTGCAATAATTGCTGCAAGAGATTTTAATTGTGATGTTACAAGCATTGATATAAATGAAGATGAATTAAAAAAAGCAAAACAGGATATAATAAAAGAAAAGCTGGGAAATAAAATCCACATTGAAAAACAGGATGCAACCAACCTTTCTTATTCTGATAATAAATTTGATATTTCAATAAGCTATTGTGCCATGCATCACACCCCTATGGAAAAAAGAGAAAAATTTATCTCTGAGTTATACAGGGTTTCAAAAGAAAAAATTATAATAGCTGAATTCAATAAATTTGGCTTTCCCCATTCTAAGGATGAATATAAAAGAGTTGACTTTAACTGGCTGGAAAATGAGTTAAACTTATTAAGTTTAAAAATTAATAAATATAAAGGGAGAAAAATGAATATTTATATTTGTTTTAAAGATAAAAAATGAGCATAGCTGAAAATTATAAAAAAATAAGAAAAGAAATTCCTGGCCATGTAACATTGGTTGTAGCAGCAAAGCAAAGAACAAAGGAAGAAATAGAAGAGCTTATTGGGGCAGGTGCTACTGACCTTGGAGAGAATTATGTTCAGGAAGCGCAGGAAATGCATGAGCAGCTTAGAGAGAAAGCAAAGAAAGTCAAGTGGCACATGATAGGTTATTTGCAGACAAACAAGATAAACAAGGTTATCCCTATTTTTGATGTAATACAGACTGTTGATTCATATGAAAAAGCACAGGCAATAGACAAAAGGGTTGAAGCAGCTGGAAAAACCATAATACCTGTTTATATAGAAATAAATATTGGAGAAGAGATACAAAAAGCAGGCATAAAGCCAGAATATGGGGTTATTGAAAACCTTGTTAAGCAAATCTCAGGTTTAAGCCATTTAAGCCTGGAGGGCTTAATGACCATGGGCCCAAG
>JAFCBX010000142.1 GCA_017610505.1 Methanosarcinales archaeon
TGATGGCTCTTTCTGTCTTACCAGTCGCTGGACTTGCATTAACGCCCCTTGAAGATGGAAATAATGGGTTACATAAAATAACCTGTTATAAGCCAACTATTAATGGATTAAATGAAATTGTAGAGGACAGGGGAGTCAGACCTTATACAGAAGCAGTTATAGATTATGTTGCAAATCAAAAAAATGTTAAATTTCTGCTTGAAAAAGCCGGGTTTTGATATGATTAAAATAATTGAAAAATATTTAATGTCTAAGAGTGGAAACCCAAATGGTGGAGAAGATAGGTTAATCCTAGGGCATAATTTCTATGGGGTAGTTGATGGTGCAACAGACAAAAGTGGAAACAATTGGGGCACACCAGAGAACCCAAAAAAAGGCGGAGAGATTGCGGCAGACATTATAAAATCAACACTTGAAGACAATGTAGATTTAAATCTAACCGAACTTGTTAATGTATTAAACAAAAAGATGAATAATGCTGCAGGAAAAGCAAATATTAACATAAATGACGTAAAAAATCTAGCAGGTGCAAGTTTTGCAGCTTATGTTCATGAAAAAAATTTAATTTATCATATTGGAGATTGTAATTTTGTTTTTGTTAAAGAAAATGGTGAATTAGAAGAGCATTACAACGAAATAGCAATTGATAAACTAACTTCTGAATTACGCTCCAGATTTATAATGTTTTGCTATGAGAACAAAATTGATCCTTTTATTGATGGTAAAGATCTTGGTAGAGAATATATTCTTTGGATATTAAAGAAACAAACAGAACTCGGAAACAGACAGTTTAGAAAGGACTATAATGGAGAAAAAGAATGGATTCTTGGAATACCTTATGAAGCAATGGTCTACAAAACAATCAATGGTCTTCATACAGAATTAAACATAACTCCTGTTCCTGAAGGAACAAAAGAAATAATTCTTACAAGTGATGGATTTAATGTTATAAAGCCAACTTTAAAGGAAACTTTGGGATTATTAAAAAAACAGTTAAAAGATGATCCTCATTGTATTGGTCTATTAAAATCAACAAAGGGCCTTGGACCAGGTAATATTAACTATGATGATATGGCCTACCTCAGATTAAAAATAAACTAAAAATCAAAAGATTAATATACCTTTAATTGATTAACTAGTTCTTACTAACTATAAACTATACAAGGAGAATGCAAATGCTCGGAATAAAATTTATCAGGGAAAATCCAGAGAGATGATTGCATGGGTAGATGACCTGCTAAAGAAAGATGAGGAATACAGGAAATCATTGCAGGAATCACAAAAATTAAGGGCAAAAAGGAATAAAGCAACCCTTGAGATAAATGAAATAAAAAAGCAGGGAAAGGATATTTCTGCAAAAATAAAAGAAATAAAGGAACTGCCATCTAAAATAAAAAAGATAGAGGAAAAACAAAAAGAACTAAAAGAAAAAATAACTTATTACCTTATGAGGATTCCAGAAAAACAAAAAGAACTGAAAGAAAAAATAACTTATTATCTTATGAGAATCCCAAATGTCTTGCACGAGTCAGTTCCATTTGGAAAGGATGATACTGACAATGTTGTTGTAAAAGAAGTTGGCAAAAAAAAGAAATTTGATTTCAAGCTGAAATCCCATGGGGAGATGATTGAAGATTTAAATGGTGGTGATTTTAGCAGAGCTGTAAAAATAGCAGGCACAGGATTTTATTATCTAAAAGGAAAAATTGCATTGCTTGATTTGGCATTGCAAAGGTATGCAATCGACTTATTGGTTAAACGTGGCTATACTCTTGTTGAGCCCCCTTTCCTGATGAACAGAAAGGCATACGAAGGAGTAACTTCTCTCTTGTTGAGCCCCCTTTCCTGATGAACAGAAAGGCATACGAAGGAGTAACTTCTCTAGCTGATTTTGAAAATGTTATGTATAAGATTGAGAATGAAGACCTTTTCCTTATCGCAACATCAGAGCATCCAATGGCCTCAATGTTTATGGATGAGGTTTTAAAAGAGCTTCCAATTAAATTCTGCGGCTTATCTGCCTGCTTTAGAAAGGAAATTGGCTCGCATGGAATTGATACTAGGGGAACATTTAGAGTGCATCAGTTCAGCAAGATAGAGCAGTTCATCTTCTGCATCAAACTCAAACTGCACAACCTACCAGGCAGCAAGATTGAATATAAAGTATGAGAATAAGAATGGAGAAAAAGAGTTTGTTCATACTTTAAACAATACTGCAATTGCAACATCAAGGGCCTTAAGAGCAGTACTTGAGAACTACCAGAACAAGGACGGCTCACTTACAATTCCAAAAGTTCTTGTGCCTTACATGAACGGAATAACCAAAATAGAAAAAGAGTAATTTCAAGCAAAAACTATATAAACTTCTTTCTTTTATTTTGTTTTATGACCTTATTCAAAGATATGCTGAAATCTGATGAATCTCTTTTTAAGAATTCTGTGGCTCTGGACTATGACTACATTCCAAAGCTGATTAAATACAGGGAAGGTGAGCAGCAGCAGATGGCCTCTTGCATAAAGCCGTTGTTCCAGAAAAGGAATGGTCGCAACCTTTTCATATATGGCAGGCCAGGCATAGGAAAAACACTTGCATGCCGAATAGGAAAAACACTTGCATGCCGAAATGTTTTAAAAGAGCTTGAGGAACAATCAGAGGAGATAATTCCAGTATACATAAACTGCTGGCAGAAAAACACTTCATTTAAAATTTTAATAGAGATATGCCACCTTCTTGATTATAAGTTAACACACAACAAAAAAACAGATGAG
>JAFCBX010000063.1 GCA_017610505.1 Methanosarcinales archaeon
GGAATTCTTGCTTAGAAAAATAAGGAAAAAAATAGCTGATAAAATAAATGCAATGTGCGAATTCCTTGAAGGTTTGTTAAGCCCAGATACTACAATGGCAAATCTTTATGAGTACAAGGCATTTGATGATGATGAGAGGAAAAAGATATTTGAATTGTACAAAAGGCTTAAGGTGCTTGAAAAATCAGCATTAGAGCTTTCATTAAGTCCTTGTGATGAAAAAGATGCTGAATTCATTAAAGATGTTTTTAGTTCGTGGAACAAAATAAAAACTGAGATGACAGTTTTTATTAAAAAGATAAAGAATTTTTGGGAAAATGAATCAACAAAAAGCTCTAGTGTAGGGTATTTTGGCTAAAATGAATATTGTACTATTGGGATCGCCAGGAGTTGGCAAGGGAACTTATGCAAAGAGAATATCAAAAATATATAATATTCCACATATTTCAACAGGGGATATGTTCAGGGAAGCTATTAAGAACAAAACAGAGATTGGCTTGAAAGCAAAGGGGTACATGGATAAAGGGGAGCTTGTTCCTGATGATGTTACAATAAAAACTGTTGAGGAAAGGTTAAAGAAGGATGACTGCAAGAATGGCTTTATGCTTGACGGCTTTCCAAGGACAATTGCACAGGCAGAGGCATTAGATAAAATAATTGTTATTGACAAGGTATTGAATTTTACAGCTTCAGATGAGGTAATTATTGACAGGCTGTCTGGCAGAAGGGTTTGCAAAAGCTGCGGTGCTATATTCCACATTAGGAATATAATTCCGAAAACAGAAGGTGTTTGTGATAACTGCGGTGGAGAACTTTATCAGAGAGATGACGACAAGCCAGAATCAGTAAAAAAAAGGCTTGATGTTTACAGAGAACAAACAGAGCCGTTAATAGAATATTACAAAGAGAAAGAGCTTCTTGCAGATATTGATGCTAATAAGCCAATTGAGCAGGTTGACGAGATAATAGCTGATGTCAGAAAGGCATTAGAGGAATAATTAGCCAAAGATTTTCTTAATGGCTATTGTTGCATAAGAGCCTTTTGGAAGCGTGAATGATATAATGCATTTCTTCTTGCTTTTGTTTAATTCATCATCATCTGTTTTTATGCTTAATTTTTTTACTTTAATAAACATATCTCTTTCATCGCCTTCTGAGGCAAGCTCTGGCATCCCCCTTACTATGAAATCCCTTAATGTTATTCCTTCTTTCTTTAACAGGGCTGATGAAATATCTTTTATTTTTTTATCCTTGAATTCTGTTCCAAAACCTATTATTGGTATTTTTATGTTATTTAGTTCTTTATCTGGAAAAACAAAAAAGCCATTGGAGTAATCAACCTTTTTGTATTCCTTTGTTTCTGACATTATTAATTCAGCGATTGTCTTATTGAATATCAGGCTCTGGAAAGCATGCACATACATCATCCTTATCTTTTTTGGAACTTTCTTTATTGCGCCGATAAAATCATTTGGCAGTCTTGAAATATATTCTTTTACATCTTTTTCAAAATTATTTTTTTCTTTAGAATAATTGTCTAAAATTAAATCAACTGCTTTTTTGAAATCTTTTTTCAGAATTGACTTTCCTATTTCAGCATTGTTTTTGCTAAAGCGCTGCTCGTCAAAGTAATTTGGGATTTGAATTGAGGTTAATTTAATCTCTTTTTCATTAAGGTTTCTTACTGTTATAATAAACTCATTTCCCTTTAAGTCGCCAAGGCTTATTCTTTCATCACTTTTGCCCTTGTAAATAAGCTCAATATCCTTTAGATTAATATTTTCTTTTTTTATTTGCCCCTTAATTGAAATAAACTGCTCTGTTAATGCATTTTTGTCTTTTGAGCCGGCATATCCTATGTTTTTCCTGTCTGTTTTTAGGTAATGCGCAATAGCTGAAACAGCTTTTTCTGTTGTGTAGTTCTTTTTTTTAAGAATGAAATAAGTGTAATTTCCACTGTCTTTTAATTCTGTGCCTGTTATTTCTTTTACTATGAAATCCTCTGGAATCTGTTTTATTTTATACATGCAATATATGAAAACACAAAACATTAATAAAGCTTCATATTTTTCCTGGCATAGATGAGCCTGTAGCCTAGTCTGGATAGGGCGACAGCCTCCTAAGCTGTAGACCCCGGGTTCGAACCAGCTGTTTGCTCAGCTGGCACGCAGGAGCGACATTGAAAGTCCCGGCAGGCTCGTTTTTTTAAAATGAGAAAAATAAAGTCGCAGATATTAACTGCAATAATTGGTGTTATTATAGTAATATTCCTCTTTTGGTATATCAAGGTTGAGGAAATATTAAAGGCTTTCAGCTACTTCTCTTTTGACAAGCTTATATTGTTTATAATAGTATCAATAACAATGATGCTTCTGCATACGCTCAAGTGGAGCATAATTCTAAGATCACAGGGCTGTAAAGTGCCTTTTCCAAAACTTTTTGTATACAAGCTGGCTGGATTTGGAGTGAGTTATGTAACACCTGCTGCCCACATGGGTGGTGAGCCTGTAAGGGCATACCTGCTTAATAAGAACCATAATATTGAGTTTAAAAAATCACTGTCATCTGTTGTTATTGATAAATCACTGGACTTGAGCCTCAATGGATTTTTTGCCTGTATAACTATAATTTTTATTTTATTTACTTTTACTATCCCGGAAAAAACAGCAATTATTATGATTTTTAGCTTTTTTGCAATGCTGGGTGCAATATATTCTTTCTATCATTTAACAATAACAGGAAAGGGGTTTTTTACAACATGCTTCAGGCTGCTTAGGCTTAATAAATGGAAAGTTACTAAAAAATATGGAAAGGATATAAAAGGAATGGAATTACATCTTATCCACTTTTTTAAGTACAACAAAAAGGGATTTAGGAATGCTTTTCTCATATTTCTTTTAATTTGGATTTTGATGTTTTTTGAATATAAATTAGCATTGCTTTTATTGGGCTATAATGCATCATTTGCAGCAATTTTTATAGTGTTCTCTCTTGTTGGTCTTGCCTACATAATCCCGGTTCCTGCTGCTCTTGGTGCCTTGGAGTTTGGGCAGTCATCTGCATCTGCTATTTTAAGAATAAGCTCTGGTATTGGGCTTGCACTTAGCATTGTTATTAGGGGCAGGGATATGATTTGGGTATTTTTAGGCTTGTCATACCTTGCATTGCATAAGATTAAGTTTAAGGATATAGCAGGGAGTAAAAATTAGCGTTATTAAAAAATGGAACCAATATTTATGAAAAAAGCACTTGCTATTTTTAATAGATCACTTAAGGTTAGATTCAAAGGAATAAAAAAATATAAAGGGAATGCAGAGCAGATATTAAGGCAGGGGGTTAATGACTGCTGGAACAGGAGATTTTTTCAGGCAAGTGCTGGTCATTTTTCCTGTTTTTACATAAGGGATTTTGGTATTAGTGTGCAGGCATTACTGAATCTTGGTTATAGGGGCGAGGTTGTTAAGACATTAGGGTTTGCATTAGATTCTTATTCAAGGAATAATAAAGTAACTACCACAATCTACAATGGCTCTGTGCTGGATTTTCCATTTTATACTCCGGAGTCACTTGCTTATCTTATGCATTCAATAAGGTTAGCTGATGCAAAAGAGCTGTTGCTGAAGTATAAGTTTTTTCTTGAGAAGGAAATAAGAAAGGCTTTTTTTGATTCATTTGATAGCGAGAGAGGAATAATCAGAAAAGACAAACACTTCTCCTCAATGAAAGATAATGCACTTAGAATTTCCTCTCTTTATAATAATGTTATGCTTGCAATGCTGAGCAATGATATTGATTATTTTGGGTTGTATAATCCTTTTAAAGGTTATAATTTTGAGAAAATCATAAAGGATAATTTCTGGACAGGAAATTATTTTCTGGATGATTTGTCTGGATTGGATTATATTGCTGGTGATGCAAATGTTTTTCCATACTGGACTGGGTTGTTTGATTCAAAGAAAATGATTAAGCTTTCATTGGATGCAATACAAAAAGATGATTTAGATAAACCATTTCCATTAAAATATACAAAAGAAAAAGTGGGGGGATATTTGCTCTTGCATAGTATTTTAGTCCCTAATTATGAAGGAAACACTATCTGGGCAAATCTTGGACAGTGCTTTATTGATGTTGTCAGAAAGATTGGTAAGGAAAAGGAATATGTTAACCAGTATATTAAGAATGTTGAAAAGTACGGAAATTATCTTGAAGTCTTTAATCCAGACGGCACTCCTTATAAAACTCTGTTTTATTATGCTGATGTGGCAATGCTCTGGTCTTCTAATCTCCTTGATTCAATTGAAAAACTTAATTGAAAACTTTAAAATATTCAAAACAGAAAACTTTATATATTTCTCAAACTATTCCAAAATAATTGGTTTTTTATTTTTTCAGAATTTTCATCAAAAAAGAGTGTGAGATTTTTTAAAACTAGAATAGGAATCCTTAAACTTATAGGATGAGTTTTGTTTATGCTTTTTCTTTTAATTTCTTAATATTCTTTTTTCTGCCTAATCTTTTCGTTTTCTCAGGCTCTTCTAAATAATTATTAGAACTAACTACTTTCTCACCGCTTCTTTTCTCTAATTCGTTTCTTGCTACTCCTGCCACTGTTCCGCCTTCTTTTGCAGTATCTTTGTTTTCATTAAATCCAAGCGCATCTTTACTTCTTGCGATTTTTGTAGTGGAAGCTTCACCAAGCATATTAAATATCATTTCCAGATCATTCATATGGTCTCTTAGATTCTCTTTTTTGAGCCCTTTAAACTTTTTATATTCACCAGGAGTCATGCCAAAAGCAGCTTTCGAGATCTCTGCTGTGAGGATTGCATAATCTCTTTCTTCCAGCACCCCTCTTTTCTTCCATTCATCTGTTAATTCATCTCTTATAGCAATGCCTCTTACTCTTTTTTCAATCCAGCCATCAGAATAGCCTTTTGATTTATACAATTCTTTCATACGTTTTTGTGCTAATTCCGGATTTTCTATCTCTTGCACTCTATCATAGCCCACTTTTGCAAGCCACTGTTTGAAAGGCTCTGCCTTTTTAGAAGGAATAGATTGAATTATTCTAAACATATTTTTTGTATTAGCACAATCAGTAAGCCTTAATTTACCATCTGGTGCTGGCAATTTCAACTGTACGATAATATCGTACACTTCAAATCCTTCTTCTTTAAGCTTTATTTTAAGATCAGACCAATATCTCTTCGGAATAGAACTGCTTGTTAAAACTTCTACAATATCAACTACTGAGAACCACCATTCATCATTATGCCAGGCTCTTCTAATGCGTTTTCCTTGAAATACCACTAATGTGTTTTCTGAACCCATTTTAATATATTTATTCATAATCCTTAGTATATATAATTATTTATTTTTTGGCATTGCAATCTTAATGAATTAGCTTATTTTTATGCTTTGCCTGGTTTTTTTATGGGTTTTTCCGGGATAAATAAATTAATCCTGGAAACCAATGATATTATTATCTTAAAATATTTGCTCAGGAAATGATTTTAATGTAAAGAATTTGCTTGTTTTGCGCTGTTTTGTTTTCAAAAGGTTGTAAAATTCTTAATCATTTAAAAATCTGTAAGCATACCTGACTGGTAATGATTTTTTTTATTTTAATTTCCTCGCCGAGAAATTATTTGTTTCTTTTAGTTACGATTTTTATATCGTGATTTACCATATAAAATATTTAAAAGTGTTCATTAGCAATAGAAACATTTATATATTATGAATGAACACCTATTGGTATGATACTAAGAAAAACACTAAAGAAACTTGTAAAGCTGCAAAAAGATGAACTTAAAAAGCATAGCAAAGGAGTAAAAAGAGAATTGATAAACTCCCTAAATATGAGAGTGCCCCACATATTAGTAATTTCAGGCATAAGAAGGTGCGGGAAAAGCACACTTTTGAAGCAGATTACAGAGAAATTAGACAACTTCTATTACTTCAATTTTGAGGATCCAAGAGCACTGGATTTTGAGGTTTCTGATTTTGAGAAATTGGATAATGTGTTGCATGAAGTATATGGCAGCAGTAATTACTACTTATTTGATGAAATTCAGAATGTTGGGGAATGGGAGAGATTTGTTAGGAAAATGCAGGATTCAAAAAAGAAGTTTGTCATAACTGGTTCAAATGCCTCTATGTTAAGCAGGGAATTAGGAACAAAGCTTACAGGAAGGCATTTGATAAATGAACTTTTTCCTTTTTCTTACCAGGAGATGTTAAAATTAAAAGGGAAAAAACCATCTATACCTTCTTTTATGGATTATTTCAATATGGGCGGATTTCCTGAATATCTTAAGTATGATGATGTAACGATTCTTCAGCAGGTTTTTAATGACATAATTTTGAGGGATATTGTGGTCAGGTATGGTTTAAAAAATGCAAAGACCGTTAAGGAACTCGCAATTTATTTATTGACAAATATTGGAAAGGAGTTTTCATACAAT
>JAFCBX010000007.1 GCA_017610505.1 Methanosarcinales archaeon
GTCTATTATTCTAATAAGCATATAATTAATACAAATCCCGAATCAAGCTACATGACAAAGATATGCTCATAAGAATTTTTGTTTCTTCTTTTCCTTAATTTTTATATAATCTAGCCTCTCCAAATAATAATTCACTACTTTTAAAATAAAAGAAAAAAAGAAGCAGGCTACCCAAAGAACAAAACACATGAAAACTTTATATAAAATACTATTATTTTTGGCACTGTTGAAAATCTTGAGGATTTATAACCAAAATATTTAAATAGGTTAGATATGCAATAATAACCTATATAATTGAAAGTTTGAGATAGGGGGTGGTAACTTTATTATAGGAGAAGAATGAATAAATCAAAAGAATTAGGGAAAATACTTTACCAGGCATTTACTAATTGTTCTTCGCTTTATTCAGTATATAGCGTAGGTAGTTATTCTACCAAAAACTTTGATTATAAATATAGTGATATAGATTTATCCTTGATTGTTGAGAAACCCTCTTTTGAAGATATACATACATTAGAGGAAAATATAAGCAGAATCAGTAAAAAAATAGGAGTAAAAATTTCAACGTGTTATTCCGAGATAAATGATATCAAGAAAGATATTGAAAGATTCAAGGCGCATGCACATGGGAAGAAAAGAACATCCTTCCTTTATGATATTCTTAACTCTCAAAGAATTTATGGTAAGGATTTAAAAGCAGATTTGGAAGGGCACATTGTTCAATACTATCCATTTGAGGTTTATTCCAATATATCTGAATTGATTACAGAGCTCTACAAGTCATTGTCTTCACCTCATAAATGTATAAACATATCTTTTGTCATCGCAAAAACAACCCTTTTACTGAAAGGCATATATACATCGCAGAAAGAGGATATTATAAATTCATTTTCAAAAAATATAGATGCACAACTTGGATATAAGTTTCTTACAATCTCCAACAAATCAAAGAAAGGATTACAAGGCTCCAAAGAAGAAAAATCAGCTGATTTGCAGTTTATAATGGATTTTTGCCATTTTTGTAAGGATTATTCAAGAGGGTTAGTTAAGGTAAATCAAAATGAATTTAAGCCAATGCCAAAAGCCAAGAAATAAAATAATTTTAATTATGGGTGCACCTGTCTCAGGTAAATCTATAATATCTTATAAACTAGCTATGGAACTTGGAATTGAGCAGATAATAGATACAGATATAATAAGGGGGATAAAGGTAATCCAAGAACCCAAGAATCAGTATGTTAATACATATTCTTTTAAATCATGGGAACTATTTGGAAAAAATCAGAGCCAAAAGAATGTTCTTTTAGGATATGAAAAATATTCAGAGCAGATTGAGAAAGAGATTTCTGGTATAATAAAAGTTAATGATTCTTTGGGAAAGAGTGTTATTATAGAAGGGGTGCATCTACATCCAAAATTAATAGGAAAACTAGTAAAAAAGAATAATGTGCAAACAGTTTGTTTATCTGTAACTAGTAAAGAACATAAAAGGAATATTCTCAACAGGCTTAAAGAATCTTATCAGCAGCCAAAATTTTACTTTGACAATTTTAAGGCAATTAGGGAACTCAACTATTTTTTAGTTGATTGTGCAAGAAAGCATCATCTTCCTGTAATTGAGAATAAAGATCTCAAAAGGGCTATATCATCAATAATTAAGGTTATTAATGGGTGAAAAATGGTCAAAATAAAAAAAGGAATTTTAGCAATATTGTATAAAAAAGAAAACAAGAAAATATTATATGCCTTGTTCAAGAGAAAAAAAGGCTGGATTGGATATGAGTTTCTGAAAGGCGGCAAAGAAGCCAATGAGACTGATGAACAAGCTCTGTTCCGTGAGGTCAAGGAAGAGGCATCATTGTCAATAACTTCAGCTATAAAATCAAAATATGCCTATTCTTTTGAATCAAAGAAAAATGATGAGCTTATTAGGCATGAACTTGCAGTGTTTTATGTTAAGATGCCTAAAGATGAGATTCACATAGGACCTGAACATTCTGAATTTGGATTTTATGATTATGAAACTGTATTAAGACGTCTTTCATTCAGGACTTTAAAAGAGCTATTTAAGAAGATAAATGCAGAGCTTTTGAAATGAAAAAAACAATAATTGAGATTGGGGGTATAGATGGTGTTGGGAAAAGCACACAGGTGAAACTGTTGTATGATTATTTCTCAAAGAAAGGATTAGAAGTTTTTATCCCTGACTCTATAGTGCATTTTAATTCGGATTATCCACAGTCTCTTGAAGAAAGAAAGGGCTGGTATGTTTCAAAGGATCCAAGAGAGATTGCCAAAATTAATCTTGTTGGTGCAAAAAAAAGGAATGATCTATGTCAAAATATAAAGAGTGATATTGTTCTTTTGGATAGGGGGTATATTACAATAAAGTCATCAGCAATCGCTCGCATTATAAAAACTAGAACATTTGAGGAATCTAAAAGAATCGTTGATATACTCTGCCAAGATGCTCATTATGTTCCTATAGAAGATTTCCATATAATCTATTTTGCCGGCATGGAATTAATCAAGAAACGGCTTTTAGATATAAATCCAGAATTTGAGTGCTATTTAAATAATTTTAGAGTAGCCATTGATGCAGTTTCTTTAGACCATAGAACCTACAGAATTGATTCTCATCAGGATAAAATAGCTGTAACCAGCAAAACATTAGAATATCTCCTTTAATATAAGACAGAATGCATTTATAATGGATGTTCTTAACAAAGTCTATTATTCTAATGAGCATATAATTAATACAAATCCCGAATCAAGCTACATGACAAAGATATGCTCATAAGAACTTTTATTCTTTTTTAACCTTAATTTTAATGTTTGCCACAGAAAGCTTTAAATATGAACTCAAATCCCACTTCATAGAGCAACTATTAAAATGGAAGATATAAAAGTATTCAATAGGTGGAGTGTAAAGGAAATAACTGTACAAGACCCTGGATTAAAGAGATACATTAACCTAGAGCCAAGAATAATACCAAAAACAGGTGCAAGATATGCTGGCGCAAGATTTCATAAGTCAAAGACATTCATTGTTGAAAGATTAATCAATAAGGTAATGATACCTGGGCACAAGGGCAAAAAGCACTTTATTACTTCATCCAGGTCAACAGGCAAGGCACAGAAGGCATATTCTCTTGTAGAGGAAACATTTAAAGTCATTGAAAATAGGACAAAACAAAATCCTATAGCTATTTTTGTTAAGGCACTAGAAAATGCAGCACCTAGGGAAGAAATAATAACAATTGTTTATGGTGGTGCACGTTATCCAAAGGCTGTTGAGTGTGCTCCACAAAGAAGGGTTGATCTTGTATTGAGATATATTGTTCAGGGTGCTTTTGCAAAATCATTTAACTCAAAAAAAGATGCTGTTAATGCACTTGCTGACGAAATAATAGCTGCCTACCAGTTAAGTAACTCATCAAATGCAATCAAAAAGAAGCTTGATACAGAAAGGCAGGCAGATGCTTCCAGATAAAAAATATAAAGTTCTTAATTTTCAAAAGATTTATATAGATTATTGCAAATAATTCTTATATGCAAAAAGGGTTTGTAATGGTTGACGGCCTTGACGGTTCTGGCAAGGGGGTTATTGTTAATGCCCTGAAAAAATGGGCTGAGCAGAAACAGCTCAAAACACTTGATCTAAGAGCCTATTGTAAGGAAAAAAACAGGTTTCCAGAGCCAGAGGAGATAAACGACTTTGATGTAATTGTTTCCAGTGAGATGAGCTATTGCTGGGTTGGGTGTGCTTTAAGAGAAGAAATAGTAAGAAAAAACAACCGCAATTACTCAATAACATCTACTGCACATGCATTTTCTTTAGACAGGGAAGTACTTTATAAGAGGGTCATTATTCCTGCCTTAAAACAGGGGAAATATATTTTTCAGGAAAGAGGGGTTATAAGCTCTATTGTTTACCAGCCTGTTCAGGGCAATATATCCTTAACAGAGATTATGAGGCTGCCAGGCAATAAGCTTGCATTGCAGAATTCTCCAAATCTATTGATAATCTCTCAGGTTGCTCCAGAAACAGTTATGCAAAGGCTCAGCCAGAGGCAAAAACAGGATAAAGCTATTTTTGAGGAGATAAACTTTCAGAGAAGAGTTGAGCAAAGGTACAACAGCCAGTGGCTGAAAAACCTGTTTGAAAATCATGGCTCAAAAGTTATTTATCTTGATACAAACTTTCCAAAAACAGTTGAAGAAACAGAAAAAGAAGCAATTAAAATATGGGAAGATTTCCTTAAAGAAAACTAAATCACATAGCTTTAATATCAATTCTTAGTTTGCTGTATTTTTTTTGGCATTCTTTTTTTAGATTTTCTAAAAATTTTTTTGTTGGTGATTCTATATTATTCAGCTTTGGATCAAGCGTTCCTTTACTGGATATAAACTGCTGCAAGGTCCATCTGCAGTTTAATCCATCAACCTCTTTAGCTATCTCTAGAATATCATTTTTTCTGAAAATAAGCCCTGGAGCAACAGTTGTCCTCAACTCTATCTGAATCTTGTCCTGATTTTTCTTTAATATCCCTATTGTTTGTTTAATATCCTTAATAACATCTTCTGGTCTCTTAAAAAAAGTCCCTGACTGCGTAACTTTTTCAAAAATCTCTTTTTTAAAAGGAGCTTTTATATCTAAAGCAATAAAATCCAGCAGATTTTCATTTATTAATGACTTTATTGAATAGGGCTTTGAGCCATTTGTTTCAATTCCAACCTTTAAGCCAAGTTTTTTTGTAAATCTTGCAAGTGTTAATAATGCCTGCCTCTGAAGGCATGCCTCTCCTCCTGAGAAAAGAACAGCATCAATAAAGCCAGAATTTTTTATTATTTCTTTTTTGATATCCTTTAAGTCTTTTAAGAATTCCTCTTTGAAGTCTATAAAATCCTTATTGTAGCAATAGCAACACTTGAAGTCACACCCTGCAAAAAAGATTACTGTGCAAACATTAGCTGGCCAGTCAACTGTTGATAAAGGAATTATTCCGCCAACATACGCCTGCATTTAAACCCCTAACTCTTTTTATCTTTAGATAACTTACCAGCCTCTTTTTCTTCTTCAATGAATTCGTTTAGCTTTGTGTTTGTCTTTGCTGTCTTGTATTTTATTCCATTCTTCATTGTTTTAACCTCTTTTAATCCAATCCAGTGCTTCCAAAACCACCCTGGCCGCGTTTTGTATCATCAAGCTCTTCAACCTCTTCAAACTCAGCTTCCTCCACCTTGTTAAAGATCATCTGGGCTATCTTCATTCCACTTGTTATTTTGAACTCTTCATTACCATGATTAATTACTATAACTCTTACCTCACCCCTATAGCCAGAGTCAATTGTTCCAGGACTATTACAGGTTGTTATTCCATGCTTTAATGCAAGCCCTGACTTCGGCCTCACTTGACCTTCATAACCTTTAGGTATGGCCATTTTTATGCCTGTGCTTACAAGAACTCTTTCACCTGGCTTAAGAACATAATCCTCTGTTGAATAAAGATCAACTCCTGAATCACCATCATGAGCATAATGTGGTAGAATTGCGTTTTCTTTTATTTTCTTTATTTTTATCTTCAGGTTTTCTGACAAAATCATCCCTCTTTTTTAAAAGCATTAAAATAGAAAACATAACTCATATTTAAATTAAGTTAAGCTTAAAAATATATAATTAAAACAATTATTGTTCTAATGGAAAAGAAATATTAATAATGGTTTATTTCTCTTTTTAAGGCTTTATTTAGGTTTCTTAATGAAAATAATCCAGTTGAAAAAACTGTTTTCCAAAGGAAATAATCATGTTTTCCATAAGAAATAAGCTTACTTTTCCATGAGAAAGCATTGATTTTTGTTTTATTTAGGTAGTAATTTAACCAGCTCTGAACTGAAATAATGATACTAGTTCATGCTTTATTGTCTTGCCTGTTTTTGAGTCTATTTTTATGTTTATTGTATTAAAAGAGCTTGTGATAAGGGTTATGTTCCACAGCTGGCCAGGCTTAATGTTCTGCAGGATAGCTATTGTTTTTGTTACTAACTCTTTAGAATATTCTTTCTCCTTAATATTCTGAGCTTTTTTTAGGATTTTGTCCAAACCAAACTTAACATCTTTTAGATTAATCTTTTTTACAGATGCTCCTGGTTTTTTGAAAACCTCTTGTTCTGGATTGATTTCAATATTTCCATTTATTGTAAAGACTGTAACCTTATCCAGCTTTTTGTCATAATATCCAACCTGCCACTCACTTTTTTCTGAGTTTTCAATCATAGTAAATACATATGTTAAATATGCTTTTTTGTTCTTAGAAATCCATTTCTTAAATTCACTGCTTTCTTTTAACTTTTTGAGCGCTGTTTTAAAGTCCATTGTTTTTAGAACAGGGAGGAGATTTATATAGCTTTGGATTTTAAAAAGATTTTTATATAATCTGCTTTTAGTTTAATTTATGGAGAATATAACAAAAATAAGCCCTGAGCTTAAGGCACTTTTAGAAAAACAGCATTATTGCTTTAGCGGAGAGCATTCTGCTGTTAAAATCTGCACATGGACAAAGAAGTCATTATTAGATGAGAATGTTTGTTATAAAGAAAAATTTTATGGCATAAGATGCCATCTTTGCTGCCAGATATCTCCGTCTGTGGGTTTTTGCACTAATCAGTGCATACACTGCTGGCGCGAAATGGATTACACAGCTGGATTTAAGATGAATCCTATTGTTGATGAGCCAAAAGAAATAATCAAAAAATCTATTTTATGCCAGAGAAAACTTCTTAATGGTTTTTTTGGAAATGAAAAAGTAAACTTCAAGAAACTTAATCAGGCACAGGAGCCAATGCATTTTGCAATCTCACTTACAGGAGAGCCAACTATCTATCCAAAACTTAGTGAATTAATAGCTGAGCTTCACAAACAAAATAAGACAACTTTCCTGGTTACTAACGGACAGTTCCCTGAGGTTATTGAATCATTAAGAGAACTGCCTACACAGCTTTATGTTTCAGTTAGTGCAACAAATGAGCAGGATTTCCAGAAACTTAATAAATCATGCCTTAAGGACGGATGGCAGCGCTTAAACAAAACACTTGAATTAATGCCCAAACTAAAAACAAGAACAGTAATTAGAATAACCTTGATGAAAGGAATAAACATGAAACATGAAAAAGATTATGCTGGCTTAATAAAAAAAGCAAGCCCAATGTTTGTTGAGTTAAAGGCATATATGTTTGTCGGCTCATCAAGGAAAAGATTATTAAAAGAGAATATGCCCTATCACGAAGATGTAAAAGAGTTTGCAAAAAAGGTTGCAGAACTTTCAGGCTATAAAATAATTGATGAGAAAAAAGAAAGCAGGGTTGTGCTATTGGCCAAAGAAGATTACAAAGATAGAATTATGAGGTTTGATTAAATAAATTTTTAGCAATCTTTTTATATTTGTAAGGTTTTTAACCTGATTATGGAAAGCAAATTAATAATTCCTTTAGTTACTTTATTTATTGGTTTTTTTTTAATTAGCGGGGGCATTACTGGCAATATTGTATCAGAAAACTGCTGCTATCCGCCTGACTGCGAGCCAGAGAACATGTGTGATTTTACAGAATCAAATCAAAGGTATTCTACAAGCCTTAATATAGCTAATTATAGTGTTTATATTGGTGAGATATTAATTCTGGCTTCAATCATCATGTATGTTGTAATGTACAGGCGCGATAAGAAATCTTAAAATAAGCTTTTTAATAATTTTGATTAGAAACATTTAAATAGTTGAATTCCTGAAATTTATATAATATTTTGCTTCAATTCAGGATTGGGGGTTTTACAGGCCTTAGTGGCCATCTTAAAGAGGTGCTATTATGAATCCGGAAAAAGAAATAGTCAATCTTTGGCTTAATAAAAAAGGTTTCTTTACTATTAATGATATCAACGCTGGCAAAAACAAGGTTATTGACCTCATAGCAATAAAACTTAAAAATGGAAAGCTTGAAAGAGTAGAGCATATTGAGGTTAATTGTTCTATAAGTTCAACTCTTGTTGAAAAAGACATAAAAGAATACATAAAAAAGTTTGAAGACAAGACTGTCATAAAAAAAGTAAAGCAGGTTGTGAAAGAGTTTGTTGGAACAGATTTCAGCTATGAAAAAACACTTATTTTGACATCTCATAAAAATATTAATCTAAAAGGAATCAATGTTTTAAAATTTGATGACTTACTCTATGAAGTAATAGATGATATTGACAAGCAGAACTACAGGAACACAACAGTAAGAACAATACAGCTTATTAAATACCTATTGATAGCCAATCCAGATAACCTTGCAGAGCTGTTGAAAAAAGAAACAGGCAACAAGGTCTTAACCCAGGGCACAAGAGAGATATTCTTAAGAAAGCTGTTAAAGCAGGATGATGTCAAAAGAATACTGGAAAAAGAATCAAATGAGAAAATCATAGTTGGTATAGTCAAGGAATCTTCATTAAAGAGGCCGGAAAGGCTTGCAAATGCACTTGAGCAGGATATACTAACAAACAGAACAAGAAAGAGATTTTTAAAATCCTTATTAAACCAGGAAAACATAGCAAAGGCAGGAAAACGCATCTTAATGCCAAAAAAACAGAGGCCATTGCAGTATTTTTTCAAGAAGAAGAAACCTAAAGCAAAAGTTTAATAAATATCTCTTTTTAACTATTTAAAAAAGCGGTGATATAATGGATGCACTTTTTTATCTGACGTCTTTGGCCATTATTATGGTTATAGGTATATTATGCACAATTTTTTCAGAAAAAATTAAGATTCCCAATGTGCTTCTTTTGGTTATAGCCGGAATAACAATAGGACATATTGATTATTATGGTAATCCATTAATTAATTTCTCACCATTATTCCTGACTTGTGTAGGAATCCTTGCGTTGGTCATGATAATCTTTGACTCAAGCTCAAGGTTAAAGCTAAGAGAATTTGATACTTTCTCAATGAGGGCATTAAACCTGACAGGAGCATTTCTATTGCTAAACCTCATATTCTTGACCACTTCAGTATACTTTATTTTTAATATTAACAATATATTTCTGGCAATGATGTTTGCTGCCCTGATGTCTGGAACAGCACCAGATGTTATACTCACTATGCTTAAAAACACGAAGAACAGGGTAGTGGAGCTGCTTAAAATAGAGTCAATATTAAACACGCCTTTAATTGTTCTCATACCATTTATAATTCTCGATTTATTTAATGACTATGGTAAAGGATTATTTTTCTCAAAATTTATGGAAACCATGGGTCCATTTTTACAGCAGTTTGTTACAGGTATTGGTGCAGGTATTTTGGTTGGCATAGTTGTTTTTAAGATAATGAGAACCAGATATTCAGAGAATTTGTCACCTCTTGCTTTAATCACTGCTGCCCTTATAACATACATACTTGCAGAAAACCTTAAGGGAAATGGGGTTCTTGCAGTAACAACCCTTGGATTGTTTTTTGGCAATGTTTATGTCAGGGAAAAAGAATCATTGCATGAGTTTTCTTATTTGTTTGCAAACTCACTTGAGATAATTGTTTTTATACTTGTTGGAATAATAATAAAATTCCCTTTTAATATATTGTTTTTTGCAAAATCCATGCTTTTGTTTATGATATATCTTGTGATAAGATATATCTCTGTCCAGCTTTGCTTTTCAAAACTAAACTATTCATTTAAGGAAAAACTTTTTATGACTTTAAATGTGTCAAAGGGTATTGCTGTTGCAGTTGTTGTATTTATACTCGCCACTTATAAAATACCTGGAATGGATCCCTTGTTAAATTTAATACTTGCATTCATAATATACAGCATAGTACTTTCTACAATAGTTGTAAGGGTCTCAAAGAAATTCCTAGAGGCAGAAACAATATGATAAGACTTGGTCCTGCTGGCTCTCCGATGAAAAGCACCCTAGATGGCCTTGGTTACATAAAAGAGATTGGATTAAATGCAATGGAGGTTGAATTTACATATGGTGTAAGGATGAGAAATGAGCTTGCAAAAGAAATTGGAAAGATTGCAGAAAAACTTGATATCAGCCTTAGTGTTCATGCACCATACTATATAAATTTGGCATCTGCTGAAAAGCAAAAAATTGAAGCATCAAAGAAAAGGATTCTTGACAGTTGCGAAAGAGCTCATTACCTCAAGGCAAGCCATGTTGTTTTTCATCCAGGATTTTATGGAAAGCTAAAAGAAAATGAATGTTATGAAATGATAAAGAAAGAGATTATTGAGATGCATGATCTAATAAAAGAAAACAAATGGAAAACAGAATTAGCACCAGAGACAACAGGAAAAAAATCCCAGTTTGGTTCTTTAAACGAGATTTTAAAGCTTAGAGATGAAATTAAATGCAACATATGCGTTGATTTTGCTCACTTACATGCAAGAAACGGCTCTATAAATTATTTATCTGTTTTTGACCAGCTTTCTGGTTTAAGGCATATACACTCTCACTTTTCAGGAATTGAATTCACAGAGAAAGGAGAGAGAAGGCATCTTGTAATGCAGAAATCAGATTTCCTGCCATTAGCAAAGGAAATATTAAAAAGAAAAACAGATATAACAATAATATGCGAGAGCCCCATAACTTGGAAAGACTCTCTAAAAATGAAAAAAATACTTGAAGAACTTAAAAATGAAAAAAATAATTATTGATACAAATTTTCTGGTAAGTGCAATTAGGTTTAAGATAGACATATTTTCAGGGCTTCAAAGAATATGTGACTTTAAGTATACAATTTGTATAGTTGATGGTACAATAGATGAGCTGGAAAAACTAGCTGAAACAGGAAATCCAAAAGATAAGATTGCAGCAAGAATTTCACTAGAACTAATCAAGAAAAAAAAAATCAAAATAACAAAAACACCCTCTAAAAACAAAAGAGTTAAAAACGTTGACCTTTTAATTTTAAACTTGATTAAAAAAGGGAATTTCATAGTCGCAACACAGGATAAGGAACTTAAAAGGGAGATAGGGAAAAAAGGAGTACCCCTTATTGTTTTAAGGCAAAAAAAGTACCTTAAACTGATTGTTTAACGAAAAGAAGGTTAAAATGTTCTACAAAACACAATTAAAAGACCATATAAGAGTTCCACCACATCTTTTTGGGCTTAAGCTAGAGGATGCAATGGTTGAAAGAATTAAAAAGAAGTATGATGGCTATATTTCAAAGGAACTCGGCATAGTAATAGATGTATCAAGATTAGACAATATAGGAGAAGGAATTATTATTCCAGGAGATGGAGCATCATATTATGAAACAGAGTTTGAGATAATAACTTTTAAGCCAGAGATGCAGGAGGTTGTTATTGGAAGGATAAAGGACATTGCAGACTTTGGAGCTTTTATCAACATTGGCCCTATAGAAGGCATGATTCATATCTCACAGACCATGAATGATTTTGTTTCATTTAATAAGGAAAAGACTCTTTCTGGCAAGGAATCAAGGAAAGTTTTGAAAATAGGTGACAAGTGCAGGGCAAGGATAATTGCCACAAGCTATAAAGACCCTACAAACCCAAAGCTTGGTTTGACAATGAGGCAGACTGGACTTGGAAAAATAGAGTGGATAGAAGAAAAGTATGAGCAAAAGAAGACAGTTAAAAAACCTGAAAAAAAATCTAAAAAGAAATTAAGGAAATAAAAATGCCTAAAAAAGTTTGTAAAAAATGCAAGATCTTTGTGAAGGGAGATAGTTGTCCTATATGCAAGGGCAATCAATTTACCACAAATTGGAAGGGAAGGATAAATGTACTTGATGCTGATAAATCAATGATTGCTGAAAAAGTTGAGATAAAGGAAAAAGGAGAGTATGCTATTAAGGTAAGGTGAATTCTATGGAAATAATTGAAAAAAAAGAATATTCATTACTATCAAGAACAGAGATTATAGCAAAAGAGAGCTATACAGGGGCAACACCATCAAGAGACACTATTAAGAAGATATTAGCTGAAAAATTAAATGCCAAAGGTGAGCTAATTGTGATAAAGCATATTTACCCAGAGTTTGGATTTGGAACTGCAAAGATAATTGCTTACTTATATTCAAATAAGAAGGATATGGAAAGAATTGAGCCAGAGTATGCATTTAAGAAAGGGATTCCAAAAGAAAAAAAGGAAGAAAAGAAACAGGATAAGCCAAAATCTGAGGAGAAGAAGAAAGAAGTGAAACCAGAACAAGGGAAAGAAAAACCTGCTGAACAAGAAAAACAAGATAAAGGCAAACCAGGAGAAAAGAAACCAGAACAAAAACAGGAAGAAAAGAAAGAAGAACTAAAAAACCCAGAACACAAAGGAGAAACAAAAGAAGCTAAAAAAGAAGAAACAAAGCCAAAGCAAGAACAACAGGAAAATAAAGACACTAAAGAATCAAAACCAGGGCAAAAGTAAAATAAACCAAAAAATTAGGGATGAAGATGGCCAAAAAGAAAAAGAAACCAAAGAAAGCAGTTGATATAAAAGCACTTTATTCAGTAGAGGGAGGAGTACTAAAAAGAAAGACAAAATTCTGCCCAAAATGCGGGCCAGGAGTCTTCCTTGCAATACATAAAAACAGATTAAGCTGCGGAAAGTGTGGCTACACTGAATTTATAAAAAAACCTGAGCAGAAATAGAGTTTATTAAAATATTTTAATCTTAAATTTGATGCCTAAAATAATTTACTTTTCCTTACTATCTAACCTTTGAAAAACGAGAAGGTCTTCTGTTGTCAGTTTCTTTCCCTTTTTAATCTTATCCTCAACCTTTTCCTCTTTTTCCTTTATTATCTTTTCCTGCTTTTGCTTTTTTTCTTTTTTTGCCTGTTCTTTGGATGACCCTAGTTTTTTGTTTATACCATTTATTTCAACCAGCTTTTTCTTTAATAAATCATTAACCTCTGCCAACTTCTTTTTAAATTCAAAGAATTTTTTATAAGCAGACTCTTCCTCTTTTTTTAGGCCATCGATGCTTTTAAGAAGTTTTAACATCTCTTCATGCTTTTTCTGGCTTTCATCAGCATTGATTTTAATATTTTTGTGAGCATCATCAGCTTCCTTTTTCAGCTTATCAATTTCCTTTGAAAGCGAGTTAGACTCTTTCCAGACCTTGCTAACTTTTTCTGCTTCTTTGTACTTCTTTTTCTTGAGCTTTATTTCCTTCATAAGTTTTTGCTCCTTGTCAAAAGCCATTACTTCAGTTTCTATCTTCATCTCAAGTCTTTCAATCTCATGTTTAATCTGGGAAGGGTCTTCCTTTAGGTTAAATTTATTTATAGTATCATTTTTTTCTTTGTTAACTTTTTTTATCTCAGAAATTTTGTCCTTAATCAAATTGTTGTAGTTTTCCCTTTTAGACTTTAGTTCCCTGACTTTTCTTGTTAGATTATTTCTGCTATTTTTTAGTTCCTTAATCTTTTTAAAAAGCTTAGAAAGATCATTTATTGCCTTTTCTTTTTTCTTAAACCATTCTTCTTTTTGGTCGTCCAACTGGTTTAAACTCAATCTTAACTCAATTATTTCCTTTCTGCATTTGCTAAGATTTTTTAATAATTCCTTTTTGTTCTTCTTTTCTTGCATATCATCTCACTTAATAATTAAAAATAAAAAGTAACTAGCCAAACAACGAACCTAAACCAGCAGCTGCCTGTTCCTGGCTCTTTTTTTCTTCTTCTTTTTTAGCCTCTGGCTTTTCTTCCTTTTTCTCTTCTGCTTTTGCTTGACCAGCAGCTGGTGCTGCTACCTGCATAACAGATGACTCTTTAATTACTTTCTCAATGTCAACTCCATCAAAGGATGCTACCAAGGCCTTGACTCTTGCTGAGTCTGGCTTTGTTCCTGCAGATTCTAATACTTTTGTTACTGTTGCCTCATCTATTTTTCCTCCAGCTTTGTGGATTAACATTGCAGCATATACATACTCCATTTTATTTGCCTCCAAATTTTATATTTAATTTTTTTGATCTTGATTTTCCTTGGTTTTAAATTCTTCTTTCTTGATTTCTTCCTTTTTTTCAGTTTTCTCTGCTGGTTCAGCAGCAGAAGGTACTTTTTCTTCTTTTAGTGTTTCCTCAACCTCTTTAACTTCTTCAACCTTTCCAATTACTTCATCCTTAACTTCTTTCTTTTCCTCTTTAGGTTTCTCTTTAGTATCATCACTTTTAGCTTTTTCCTCAGGCTTTTCAGCTTTAACTTCTGCCTTTTGCTCTTCTTTTTTTACTTCTTCTTTAACTTCCTCTTTTGGTGCATCAGGAATATTTAATTTTGATTTCAGGGCAAGCATTTCTCTATTTGCCTTTGCCATAATCTCTTCCTTAATGCCATCAGCCACTATGTTTTGTGAAAGAGCAATTGCTTTTGCTTCCCTGAATGCCTTTGTTATCATTATCTCTGTTGTTTCTTTGGTTAAGAATGATAATTCAAGAGCAAGTCCAAGAGCAGAGTTATATGCTGTTTTTATCTTGCTCATAAACTCTTCTTCATCAACATCAAGGACATCCCTTTTAAATATTGTTCCGTTATCATAAACAGCTGTTAAATTAAGGCCAACCTCCATTGGCTCAACACCCAGCCTTGTGAGGATTCCTGCAATAGCTGAACTTACTTTTTCTCCTTTTTTTACAACAACTGCATCGCTTTTAACAACAATCTTACCATTTTCAATGGCTGTTTTTATGCCTGCAGATGCAAGCTCGCTTATGACTGGCCCTGGACTGAATGGTGTTGGCCCGGCACTGACTATAAGTGCAACCTGGCCTGGCTTTGCAGGAGCTGTTGACATGCTTTTCTTTAAAGTTTTTGCAAGGATAAAAGAGTCATTTTGTGTGAATAATAATGCTGGCATGCCTGTTAAATAATTCTTCATTTCTTCAATGCCCTTCTTTTTCTCTTTTGTATTGTCTAATATTAGGTTAATCAGCCTTCTCTTTGTCATTTTTATAAGGACATTATCTCTAAGCTGCCTCCTCATCTTTTGCAGCTGAGCAGTTGGAAGGTTTTCCATATCCACAACACCAATAACAGGGTAAGAATTAATTAAATCACTAAATTCTTTTACGATTTTTTTCTTGGATTCAGCAACGTGGACCATTTATAACACCTTTATTGGCTTACCCATTGTAAGCTTTAAAAATACTGATTTTATATTATGTTTTTCATTAGGAAGGTGATGTGCAAGCTGCTCATAAATATTATATGCATTATCAGTTATGTCTTCATCTTTCATTTCTTCATTACCTATTATCAACTGTATTATAAGGCTTGTCTTTGCAGATATCTTGACTGTTTTTTTCAGATTTGTGCAAAGTGCATTAAGGTCTGTTTTATCTGTAATAACACAGCCTGCTTTTGGATTAGGCATTTTTCCCCCTGGCCCTAAAATCCTGCCAAATGCTGCAGCTACTTTTGCCATTATATTTGCCTGTGCTATAAAGAAATCATAATCATTGCAGATTTTTTTTGATAATTTTTTGTCCCCTGCATATTTCTGAAAGTCATCTGCCAGAATAACATTATCACACGATGATTTTGCCTTAGTTGCAAGCTCCGGCCCTACAAAAGCGCATATCTTTGATTCCCTGCCTTTATCATAATGTAATTTTAAAAAGAATTCTACCTGCTGTTCTGGCTTTTTAAGGTCTAAATCCTTAAGATTAAATATTAAATCAACCTTTTGCTTGAAATTTCTCTTCTTAGAACCTTCTTTTGCTTTTTTTAAGGCCTCTAAAAACTTGTTTTTATTCATCTAAATAACCTCCACCCTCCTACTGACCTGAAAGGCCGTTAGTTGTCGGGAATACTGTTATAATCATTACTATTAACTTTTAATAAGGTCTTTTTGATTATTTATAAATATTACTATTATTACTCATATTTTATGTAACTTTAAAGTGGTTAATAATAGAAAGCTTTATAAATTATTCATAAATACATTAAGATATGGTAACTTTAAGTTCATACTCTTTAGTGGAATTGAATACAAAAGAATTAGAGGAAAATATTAATTCAGGATACCTTGATAATTTTTCTGAAGACAGATTAATTCAGTTTTGGATTAACCAAAATGAAATTCTTGGTTCTGAAGGCGAGCCCTCTTTGGAAAATCTTTTAGATTATGTATCAAAAGAAACCAAAAAAAATCCAGAATATCTGGAAAAATCACGTTTGGCAGCCTGTGAGATACTAAAAAAATGTGATGCAGAAACTGTTATTAATATATATAACTCAATTGAGTTCATCAATAATGGCTTTCTTAATAAAATAGACCTTGAAAAACTTTTATCAGAGAATTTTGAAAATAAAAAAACTTCTGAAAAAAAGATTAATGATTATTCAATTGATATTGTAAACACAGCTAACAATTCCCCCTTTGATTATGGGAAAAGAAAGAAATTTAGGGATATATTCCTGGATACACCCATAGGAATAACATTAATTTACAAAGATAAACCAAATGCTGTTGTTTCTTTTATCCCAAAAGACAAAAATACCTTTATGATACACCAGTTGCAAGGAGTAATGCCAAAAATCTATGACAAAGAAGGGAAATTTACAGGAGAATACAAATGGCACTCAAGGGGGCTGTTTGGATTAGACTGGCAAAAACTTCTTGTTGAATTATGCATCACTGTTGCCGAAGAAGTGGGTTATAATAAAATGGGTATTAAAAGCGGATACAATAACCACTGGCTAAATGAAAAGGGTGGAATAAAAATTAAGGCTGCATTAAAAAAATATGATGGTGTTGCAGAAAGATTAGGTTTTGTTCAAGATAAACCCTCTTTTTTTAATTTCTTTTCTTATATCTTTGAAAAAGGAGATTGGTATAAAAAAATAAACTAAATTTAACCTAAATAATATTTTGTTTTTTTAACATTAATATAAGGTATTTCGCCAAAACTGCAATAGCTGCATGTTGCATCAAGGCTTATCCAACCATCATCTGTCTTGTATTTTTTCATGGCCTCATCCAGCTTTATCTGCACATACACATGGCCGGGAATAAACACAAACCTTGTTTCAATGCCGATTGCTTGCTCAAGGTTTGCCAAAAGAACTGCCATTCCGTCGCAGTCAGAGCCTCCTGTGGCCAGAACTTCCCTTGCAGACTCAACATACTCTGTTCTTGGATCGCTTACATAATCAAAGTTATCCCTCATAAAATAAAATATTGCCTTTGCCTGGCAAACTTTCTCGCTATTGCATGACTGCGATGCAACCTTTGATGCTGTCTGCTTTATTAACTGATCATTTGGATTTAACAAGCTCAAAAACTCGTTTCTTGTTACAAATGTTGTATTTCTTTTTTCTATTGTTATGTTTGCAGGAAGGATGCTTTCCTTTTCTGGAATATTCTTTGGCTCTGGATCAAGCTTTATAGAGTAATATGGAACAATCCAAATAATAAGCATTAATACCAAGAATAATGCAATAATATAAACCAAGGGGTTTCTTCCTCGCTCCCCCTGCATAAGTTCTTCATTTAATTCCTCAACATTAGACTTCATCTGTCCTCCAGTAGGGTTTTATTTCAGTGTTTTTAATATTCTGTCTTTTTCCATCTTTATATTCCTTTAGTCCGAGCCAGGCTATCATTGCGCCATTGTCAACATTAAACTGATTTTCAAGTATAAAACATTTAGAGCAATTTTCCCTGCACATTTTTTTTGCCATTTCCTGCAGCCTTGTGTTGCATGCAACTCCCCCGCCTAATAATAATTCTTTTTTGTTGCAGTGAAACATTGCCCTTTCGCTTACTTCCAAGAGCATTGCAAAAACAGTCTCCTGCATTGAGTATGCGAGGTCTGCATTTGTGTATCTTCTTGAGTTAAACTTCTGCTTTAAATTGGTTAATATGCCTCCAAAGCTTACATCCATTCCCTTTACAACATATGGCAGTTCAATGAAATTTTTTCCTTCTTTACTTAGTTTATCTAATTTTGGCCCGCCTGGAAATCCAAGGCCGATGTGGCGTGCAAAAGCATCAAGAAAATTCCCAACACCACTATCCAGGGTCTCTCCGAATATTCTATACTTGCCCCCTTCAAAAGCAATTATCTGCGTGTTTGCTCCAGATGCATACAATAAAACAGGATTTTTTGCTTTTGTCAATAATTTTCCAATCTCAAGATGAGCAATGCAGTGATTAACACCAATGATTGGCTTTTTTAATTTTAATGAAAGAACTCTTGCAATCATTGCTCCAATTCTTAAACAATGACCTATGCCTGGCCCCTGCGAAAAAGAAATCAAATCAACATCTTTTAGTTTTATTTTTGCTTTACTTAAGGCCCCTGAAATAACCTTATCACATATTTCAATATGATGCTCTGCAGCATTAACAGGGATTATTCCCCCAGAGTTAGTGGTATAAGAGTCCTTTACATTGGCCAATACCTTCTTGTCCTTTACAATACCAACTCCGAATGTATGGGCCGTGCTTTCTATTCCTAAGCATATCATAGAACAGAAGAAATAACATCCTTATTAAAATCTTTTTGTTTTAACTATTTGTAGATTAAACAAAAAATTAAAGATTAAAAAACCTAATCAAGAATATAGGGATTAACCCTTGTCCATACAATCAGGTTAGAAAGACCAACAGGAACCCAGTACGACTTTGAATTTGGATCAGTGCCTGGTTGCACGTCAAGATTAAAACGTTTTTTTATTCTAGCAACATAACCAACATCTTTCCTTGCATCAGATGTTTTCTTGATAAATTCATTAATTTTTCCTTTTGGCACAGCAAGCAATTGCCTTGTTTCCCAACTATGTTTAGCTGTTTTCATACTTTCTGCTATTTCATCCACTGTTTTATTTAGTTTGGTATATGCTAATAGTTCTATCTTTTCTGTTCCTATTATTCTTTCATCATATCCTGCAGAAAATGCAATTCCATTGAAATTTAATTCAATTAAATCTTTTTTTGGTAAACCAACTTCTCTATTGATTTGATATGCTACCAAATTCTCAAGTGGAATTATATCTCCTGCCTTACCCCACTTTTTGTCATCCTGATGCCCCGCAGCAATATTATGGTACATCCTATCATATTCCGCAGTTGGACCCCTGTTTGCAATCAAAATATAACCATCACTGCTTTCACATATTGCATTTATTGCAGGTGGATTGACAAAGAATCCCTGTCTGTTACCAAGTAACCTCTCACCTTGCCCTATAAGAAATTTTTTGTAATCAGGATTTTCAGCAGCCTTTAAAAGAGTTGCAGCAAATGTTCCATAATTTCCAAGAATGACTTCTATTCCTTCATTTCCTAATTTAGAAAAATTGTATTGCATTCCTGGTCCAAATCCTAATTTTGCCTTTCTTTTTTCCCTGCATACCTCAACATATTTGGTTAATATTAATTCAACAATATCTTTAGTACCAGGTTGTATTCCAAATTGTTCAAATTTTTTTAGTTCTGGGTATTTTGCTTTAATAGAATACCCCTCTTCTTTTGAATCTTCTTGAACATTTTTCAAAATATCCTTAAGTTTTTTTGCAGCCTTCAAGTTGTTAGCAGCATCTGGAAATAGAACATTATCTGATTTAACAACCTTAAAATTGCTTGTAATATTTTTATTATAGTTAGATATGGCTGTTACATCAGGCAGAATAAGATTTTCCTTTGAATAAGCAAATGGGTAAATCATATTTTCATTTATCATTTTATCCTCTGAAATATTTATCTTTCTTTGATATGTATAAGCATATATAAATCTTTTGATTTTATTACTATTCTTTAGTAATATATAAAAATCAAGATTCAAAATAATAATACTTTAATTTACATGAACAACCCTGCTCTGAATGTGTTGGCCATACTTTCTAAATCTTAAAGTTTTTATCTAATTAATTTAGCTGAATAATCTTTATGTGGATAAACTATATTGCAAGGGATTGGCCTAGTATCAACAAATTCTCTTTTTGGTATAATCATTTCTTTTATAATCTCTAACCATCTTTTTTTTTGGTTAAGTTTTCTTATTCTACTGGACTTTATAGGTCTTGAGTATTTGGTGGTATTATAGGTTACCTGAAGCACACATATGTTTTTATCATAAACAAATTGCTCTCTAAATTCTTGTTTTAGTTCTTCTAATTTTTTATTTTCATTGTGTGGTAAATTTACAAGGGCAGATATTATCTTTTTCTTAATTTCCTTGTCTGATAGATCTAGAAGGGCATATCTTATCTTTTCCTCATTTTCAGTTATTTTTGTAAGTGTTCTGGCTTCTTTACTTGCTATATATGTTGCAAAAGACATTCCCATATCTTTAAATATCTGGGATGCTATTATTCCTGCTGTCCTTCTTCCTCCAGCTGTGTAATGAAAACCATAATATGCAAAGAATTTTTCTTCTAATTTTTCCTTATATGACTCATCATACCCATCTAAATTTTTTTCAATATTAATATAGCCTAATTTTTTAGCAAGACTTTCCACTACAAGATCTGTTTCCGGAGATACCTCTACCCTATAATGTGTTAATGCATATTTTTTTGGGTTTGGTTGAATTAGAAGACCACGATCTGATTTCAAAAGTCCTTTGAGGGTATTTTCAAACCCTTTATTTTCAATAAAGGTTGTAAATACATCAAATTTTGAAGCAAAGTCTTTATCAACTCCTTTCTGCCCAACAAGTCTCTTTTTAATAATTTTGTATTTATCCTTAAATTTTATAAATTCCTTTAATTCATCTTTAACCCTATCTTCTGTAAAAAAAACAAGAGCATCATTGTGAAAAACTGACTTCTCTTCCAGAACACCATACCCTATGGATCCAGGTTTTAATCCTTCAAGATCCAAGAAGGGATAATCTTTTTTCTCCTTTTTAAATTTATAGTAGGAGTCAATAAGGGCATATTCAATAAGAATTGAATCAAATTCATTAAGACGAGTTTTATATAAATTTCTCCGTTCTAATTCCCTTGCACTTAAGTCTAATAATTTATCCATATATATCACAATCTCTCAATACAATGAAAGAGATTGTAATCATATTTAAATCTTGTTATCAATAGTTATTATAAAGTGATAAAAACATAAAATAAATGAAAACCATGTATAGGCAAAGTACTAAGGACTGTTGGGAACCGCGTGCTGAATGCCTCGCCGAAGCTTGGCACTTACACACCGGTCCCATTAAACGGGTCTTT
>JAFCBX010000064.1 GCA_017610505.1 Methanosarcinales archaeon
TTGTGTCCTCTCCTTCAGCAACAATTGAGCCATTAACAATGAGTGTTCCAGTAACATTAATCTTTATAGCTCCACCTCCACTTCCACCAACTTCAGTTTGACTTCCACCACCACCAGAACCAAGATGATAAGGTTGTGTTAATGAGCCATAAGAAGAGCCTCCTGCATACCCCTGTTCATCATCTCCACCATAACCACCATAACCAGCGCCAGAGCCATACATTTCAATTCCACCATAAATACCAGCTCCATCACCTTGACCATTTGCCCCAATATTCCCACCAGAATAACCTTTATAACTTGAATTTATTATTCCTCCTGAGGCTATTGTGAGGTTTGTTGCAGTAATGTTTGCATTTCCAGCAATTGAGCCACCTGATTCTATTGTAATGTAGCCGCCCATATCAATTATTGCAGTTGTATCTTCTCCTGCTGAAGTGTATAAAGAGCCTCCATTCTTAATAATTAGATTTCCAGAGCCATTAATAGTTAAACTAGTAATATCTTGTGAAGAAGTGATATTGCAAGTAGTGCTTAAGTTTCCTGAATTACAGGCAAAGTTTCTTGCAATTTCCTTAACACCACCAAAGTCAAATTCAAGCTTATGTGATCCAGCTGTTAGAACCTTGCTTATTTCATAGCCTGTTTCATTGCAGGAATAGTTTTCAATAAATACTGAGGAATTTTGTGGAGTATTGTTTAGCCATGTATAATCAAGAGTTTGGTTTCCGCATTTTATTTCAAGGAATTTTAAATCATTTCCACTATCTGAATAATCTGTCCAAGTCGTCCCATCCATTGCTGTTATTGTTAAATTAGCTATTCCTTTAGTATCAAACCTAACAGTCCAGTTTCCCCCAACAGTTGGGTAGCTCTGGACATTTAATATTATAATTTCTACTTCAAATGTCTGATTAGACAATCCAGGAATAATCCATTCTATCCTATCTATAAGGGAGTTGTTGTTGGTATCATAATAATCAACATCAGCAAACAATTCTCTTGTTCCGTTTTTCAGCCAGTACAGTTTTATACTTTCTTTAGTTGCCTCAACAGGAACATCAGTGTAAGCCAGAACATCTGCATAATGAACATCAGAGCTTACAATTATCTGCTTTTTATAATCACTAATCTCTGTTTCAACAGCAATTGGTGCCTCTGTTTCATACTCAACAATGTATTCCTTTGCTTCATTTGCCTCAAAGTTATCTTCGAATTCCAGCTCTTTCTCTTTTATTTCATCTTCTTTAAGCTTATCTTTATCTGGCTTTACAGCTATCTTATTTTTATCAATTAATTTATCTAATTTAATGTCTTTAACAGCAAGATTAAATGCCTTTTTCAGAATACTGAAAGACACATTAACAGATCTAGCAATGGTTTCATTATTCTCTGCCTTTATTTTCTTTGCCCATTTAACAGGCTTGTTAATTTCTGCAGCTAACTGCATCGGAATTTCAGTAATATTAAAAACAGTAACATTTTCTATTAAATCTTTAGTTACATTAACCTTAAACACATTTGAAACAGCTATTGATTTTGAGTCATTTGCTATAATGAATGTATGCCTTATTCCTGTAAAGCCTTTCTTGGGAATAAATGTTACAATGCTTTCATTTATCAAAACAGGGATATCTTCTATTTCATAAATTGTATATCCCAATGAATCATTGTCCTTGTCAAAGAAGTATTCATTTACATCAATTGAAAACTCTTTATTTTTGGCAATTGTAATATCAGGAATATTTATCAATAATTCAGGAGCATTATTAACTTTCTCAGCCTTTAGTGGAATTATTGCATAGCTTATGTTATCAAGCCTTAAGGTTGCATTTTCCAGCTCTATCCTCAAGCTATAAAATGTTTCATTAAGGCTTAAGAGGCATGTTTCTGTACAAACATCATTAAAGTAACTTACTTTCTCTTCTTCCTCTAAAAAGACTGCATTCAGGCTTGCCCAATCAGAATAATAAATATAAGAATATGGATTCTCTTCACTAAAGCTATAATCAACATAAACCACCTGGACACTTATTTTATTTTTTGAGGTTGCACCAAACCTTGAATAATAAGAGTAAAACACATCATTCCAATTAGATGTTAATGGCTCAAGCCCAATAAATGCACAACATTGCTCACTTCCATAACATATTGTCACACTGGTTTCATTATCCAAAGAATATGTTTCCCATTTTGTGCATAAATTATCCTCATTAACAGCCCAGTTAAACTCTGCATTAACATTAAAGTCAACTATTCCACCTTTTGCCTCTACCCCACTATTATCAATATCAAACTCTGTTTCATCATTATATTCAAGCTCAATCAGGATCTCTGCATCTTCTGAAGGAGTTGTAATGTTTTCTAATGTTTCATTAACTGGAATTGTTTCATTTAATTGCTCGGTTTCATTTACAGCAGCAGTTTCATTAGTTGGAATTGTTTCATTTAATTCAATGCCTTCTATAGTAGCAAGGACTCCTCTGCCAGAAGCATAATTAAAGCTGCTGTCATATGAATAAATCCTATAATAATATGTTAAATTTGCAGTTACTGTGTCATCCAATAATCTTGTCTGCACTACTTTATCTGTAACATCAGCAGCCAGGCTGTCAGCTATTGCCTTGCTATAATCAACATCAGGATATACATCTTGTTTTCTTAATGCCTTAACACCTGCAAAATCAGGATCATCCGGATTTGTCCAGCTGAGAACAACAACACCTGTTTTATTAACTACCTGCAAGCTTGTTATTGGGTTTGGTGGGATTATATCTATTTCTTGTGTTTCATTTAAAGGAACTGTTTCATTATCTTTTGATTTAACCACACTAACTGTTACTTCATTGCTTTCTACGCTGTCTATCAAATCAGAAGCAATAAACCTAATTGTCTTGTTTCCAACAAACCCTTCATCTGGAGTAAGTTTCACAATATTCTTTTTAATTAAAACAGAAATATTTTCTATGTCTGTGCAAGAATAAGTCAGTGCATCCTTATCCTCATCAGAGAAATAATTATTAAGGTTAAGTGTAAACTTCTTATTTTCATTAATGACTAAATCAGGAATGTTTTTTACCAAAATAGGCCGATTATTAGATATAATTGCTTCATTTATGTCAGAAGTTTCATTTTTCCCAACTGTTTTATTAACTTTCTTAACAGCAAGGCCGGTTATTCCACTAAGACCTTCTTTTTCAAGAGCACTTGAATCAAAAACAATATAGGTTTCATTATCTGTTTCAAGGTAAACCTTAGCAGAGCCATCTCCGATGACTGAGCCGCTTAATTTAAGGGATTTCAGCTCTCCCTGCTCCAGCTCTAATAAATAACTTGTATTTTCAACAAACAAAGCATTAACATCCTGTGTATAAGAGCTGGCATTCTCAAGTGCAAAATAGCCAATAAACACAGGTCTTAAGAAAACTAAAATAGCCAGAATAATAACTAATAAAGTTGCTGGCAGAATCAATTTATTCTTGATTAAGTAAGGAGCATTATCTTTTGGTTTTCTTTTATGCAGACTTGCTTTCTGCTTGGCTATCTTCCCCTTCCTTTTCTTTTTTGTTTTATTCATCTTTTCTTCTTTCGATTATAAACTGTCCAGACTGTTCTCTGGTCCCTGCAAAGCAGTAAAGCAATTTGCGAATACTTTAAATTGCAATCATCTTTCAGGTAATAGACAATTGACTCAAGAACAGAAAGTGACCTGTTGCTGATAATTAAAGCAGGAATAAAATATTTATTATCCTTAACAACAAATTTTTTAGAAAATTTTTTCCTTGAGTTGGAATAAGTTGCCCATATTGTTCTATGGTCCCTGTTGAGCAGTTTTGCAATCTCGCTGTATTTTAAATCCAGGTTTTCTTTAAGATATTTAACAACACTTTCCAATGAACTTAGCTTATTATTAAAGATGCATACAGGAATCTCATCTGGCTTTTTTTCCTTTGTAATTAATTTAATAATTTCATCATGGTTAATTCCTTTTTCCTGCTCTAAATAATCTACCAAAGATTTTAATGCATTTTCAAAATCCTCAGGATATTTCAAATCCTTTAGGAAATTAAAATTAGAAATCTCTCTGTTAAATCCAGTCCATTCTCTATTTCTAACTAACTTAATACTTTTCCTTATTTTCAGGCCTCTTTTTCCTACTTATTATGTAAGTAGCTTATATATAAATCTTCCTATTAAGTTAATAAAATAACCATCAGTATACTTATTATGTAAGAGAAAAATATCACAAATACTTATTATATAAGTAATTAGAACTAATTATACTTACTATGTAAGAAAAACACACTATTAATACTTACTACATAAGTAATATTATAAATTTAATACTTATTATGTAAGAAAAAAAGTCCACATCCAAAAGGGTGGGGATGAAAGGCTAATACCACTGGACACATAAGAGTGAGGTTTATATAATTGCTATGATCATATAGTTATTACTAACTTATCTTTGCTTTCAGGATAAATTGTGACATCTACTCCTTTTTTTAATTTAAGAAATTCTATTATTTTTTTTGGTAATCTAATATCTAATGTTGTTCCTGCCTGACCTACCTTTGTTTTTGCTTGCAGCCCCCATAAACCCTTTCTTTTTGCAATTTTTGTCATTCTTTTTGATACTTCCTCACTAAAGAATATCTCCCCACAATGATCACACACTTCAGCATCAAATTTTCCTAGGCTTATT
>JAFCBX010000065.1 GCA_017610505.1 Methanosarcinales archaeon
TGACGGCCTGATAGACTGTGAAGACACATATGACTGCCCAGAGGGAATAGCATGCAATGAATTAGGGGCCTATGATGTTGAAAAGACCTGCCAAAATAAAGAATGCAAACCCATACCAATAATAGAAAACTGCACTAATAATATAGATGATGATAATGATGGCAAAGCGGATTGTGTAGATACTGTGGACTGTCCAGATGGGGTTATATGCGATGATGACAGCACAAAAACATGCAAAGATGGAATCTGCAAACCAGCACCACCAGATTATGTTGGAGAAGACTGCACTAACGAGACAGATGACGATGGCGATAATTTAATAGATTGTGAAGATACAGAAGATTGTCCAGAGGGAACAATATGCAGTGCTGATGGCACAAAAATCTGCCAAGGGGGTACATGTGAATCATATGATGGAAGAGAAGATTGTACTAATAATAAAGATGATGATAATGATGGCCTGATAGACTGTGAAGACACAGAAAGTTGTCCAAAGGGAATTATCTGCAATGCTGATGGTACAAATACCTGTCGGGATGGAGAATGCAAACCAGCACCAAAAACAGAGGACTGCACCAATGGATTGGATGAGGATTATGATAATCTAATAGACTGCGAAGATACAGAAGATTGTCCAGAGGGAACAATATGCAGTGCTGATGGCACAAAAATCTGCCAAGATAAGATATGTAAATTACCTACCTGCAGCAATAATATTAAAGAAGTAGGAGAAGAGTGTGATGGCACTGATGCTTCTTTGTGCCTTAGTGGCAGTTGTAGAGATGATTGCAGTTGTGTATTAACTCAGGACGAATGCGATGATTCAAGAACAGGAAAAAATGGTAATTGGGATGGTGATGCATGGTGTAATTATGATGATAATGACAAGGATGGTGATGGTGTAGACAATTCTATTGATAATGAAGAATGGACAAAGTTAAAATGTGTGGTAAATGATAATGGTGTTCATATAGATAAAGATGATGATAAAATTTGCAAAGGCCTTGACTGCAATGATAATGATAAGATCATAAATTTTGAAAAAAATAACCTTTCCTGCACAAGAAAAATGTTATGCTCCAATGAAGAGCGTGATGACATTACAAATGAAATAGATATTGACTGCGACGGCTTATGCAAGATTTGTGATATTTCTCTTTTACAGCCAGAATATGGTGTTACTAATAATACTAAATTTGATATTACAGTTTCAACTACTAAGAAAATATTCTGCAGGTTTGGGGTTGATGAATCAAATTATAATAACATGAATTCCTTTGATAGCACTGGAAGTAAAACACACACAAAAGAGGATTATGTTATAGATAACCTAAGAAAGCATAAGCTTTATGTCAAGTGCGATGATGACTTCTGGACTCCTGATGAAAACACTGTTGGAATCTTTGACTTATATGTTGATGATTCAAGACCGGTTATAGAAATCTTTGAGGCAGACCCCAGCTCTATTGGGGTACGCCCTGTTCAAACAAACCTTATTGTCGGAACAGATGATGAAACAATATGCAAGTATGATAATTCCTCAATAAACTATTCTTCAATGACTGGCAAATTCCCTAAATTTGACGAGCATGATTTTTTTACATCACACCAAAAAACAATAATCTTTCCAGAGGATACAAAAAATTATGTATATTATATTGCCTGTGAAAACAAGGCAGGGCTTGTTTCAGATATTGCAGGACCAGTGCTTGTTAGCGTTAACCTGGACCAAAATCTTACTGCAACCTCATATACTAAAAAATACACTAATAAATCAAGCATATACCTAAATATTACAACAAATATAAATGCAAACTGCGTTTACAGTGATAATTTTGATGATTTGGACACAAAACCATATTTCAGCATTGATAGACAAAACCATATTAAATTATTAACTCAATTAGATGAGAAAAAATATACATACTATGTAAAATGTTATAAAGGGGGTAAAAGCACATCCACACTTACTATCCCCTTCACTGTTGATACAACGCCTCCAACCAAACCAATTGTTAATGACTCTAGTAGATTGAATGACTCAGAATATTCTTACTTTACACATAAACTTGAGGTAAAATGGTTATCAGAGGATAATCTTTCTGGAGTGGATTATTACCTTTACAAACTTGAGGATTTATCTAATGATATTATAATTGATTGGATGCAAAGTGATTATGAAGATGAATGGATATGGGTTGACGAAGATAATAATGGTGATGACCTTAACCTAACGAACAATGTAACATATTTCTTTAGTGTGATTGCAAGAGATAAAGCTGGTTCATTCAGTGAGACTGGTGAGAGTGATGGAGTTACTGTTGATATATCAAAGAAGCCAATTAGCTGCTCTAATCTTGAGCTGGATGGAGATGAAACAGATATAGATTGCGGCGGGTCATGCCCACCATGTGAGCTTAACAAAGATTGTCTTATTGATAGTAATTGCGAAAGCGGCTTCTGTAACTCAAGCAAGAAGTGTGCAAACCCAGCATGTGATGATGGTGTGAAAAATAATGATGAAACAGACATAGATTGTGGCGGAGGAGATTGCCCAAAATGTGGAATTAATGAAAAATGCAAAAAAGATAGTGACTGTGAGTCTGGAGATTGCCATTCTAGCCGTAAAGTTTGTGTAGGAATAGATATATGCAATAATGACAAATTTGACCCTGACAAGGAAACAGATACAGACTGCGGAGATTATTGTGCCAATAGGGGCAATAAATGTGCAGATGGAAAAAGGTGTGTTAAAAATTCAGACTGCAAGTCAAATAATTGCCAAAATAAAATTTGTTCAGCAAAAGATAGTGATGGAGATGGAGTAGAAGATAGCAAGGATAATTGTAAAAATGATTATAACCCCAACCAGGAGGATAGTGATGGAGATGGTATAGGGAATGCATGCGACCCAGACAATGATAATGATGGAATGTCTGATGAATGGGAAAAAGAACATGGTCTTGACCCTAACTATGATGACACAAATGAGGACCCCGATGGAGATGGATTAACAAACTTGGAGGAGTATAAGCATAAAACAGATCCAAATAACCGAGATACTGATGGTGATGGATTTTCAGATGGTTACGAGGTTGAAAATGGATTTGACCCAACTGACCCTGAGGACCATCCAACATCTATATGGCCAATATTCTTTTTAGTTGTTGGAATAATCCTCCTGCTTGCAGGAATTGGTTACTTATTGTATAAAAATTCCACAAAGCCAAAGCAGAAAAAACCATTCAGGCCTAAAATGCCAATGCATCCCATCAAGCCTCTTACTCCAGAACAAAGAAAATCAATTGAAATTAGAAGAAGGCAGGCTATGGATAGAATTAATAGGGAAAGATTTAAGAAACATGAAAAGGTATTTAGCACATTTGCTCCTAAACCTGGGAGCAACATAAGAGAAAAGCCTCACAAAAAGCCTGATATAAGCAAACCTAAACCAAAAGAGGTAAAGCCAGCCAATAAGAAGATTAAGGCTAAAAAAAGAAGTGAACCAAAAGATGTTTTTGATGAGCTGTCAAAAGTTGCAACTGCTGAACTTAAAAAATACGGTAAGGGGAATAAGAAAAAAATTTAATTGCTGAATAATTAAAGGAATATATTTTAATTCTCCTTTCATAATTAACGCATATGTTTTTGTAAAATGAAATCAAAAAAAGGGGTGATTAGTGTCCAGTTTAATTGGGTATTTATTTTAATAGCTGGAGTTCTAATTCTCTTATTTTTTGGTTCATTGGTCCTTAAAATGAGGGGGGCTTCTGACATATCAATTGCTGAAACCATCATGACAAATATGCAGACAATTATGACTGGTGCAGAGGTTAGTGTCAGGACTATTAACCCTATTGAAATTCCTAATACAGAAATTAGGTTTAGCTGTAATTCAATGTCTGTTGGCAAATTATCCAAAACCATAACAAAAAACAAGATTGTTTTTTCACCAGCTGTCATAAGGGGAAGGAAACTGCTAGCATGGGCTCTTGACTGGAACTCCCCATACCATGTTACTAATTTTCTCTATCTTACAACTCCTAATATAAAATATGTTTTTGTCAAGCCAACAGGGGGTGATGCTAACAGATTATATGATTTGCTGCCTGAGGAAATAAACAAGATAATAATAGATGATATTTCTGGAATAACAAACACTGGCAATTATTTTAGGTTTGTATTTTTTAATGATGTGCCAGAAGTTCCATCTGCCTTTATTAGTGTTCCTAATAAGGATGTTAGTGCAATAAATGTAGACATTAGCTCTAATAAAATAACATTTTATAAAAAAAAGGGAAATATATTTGATCCGGTAGACGATTCAACTTACCTGACTTACCTGGGGGAGCCCATGCTTTTGGGTGCTTTATTCAGCCAAGACATAGATGATTACAACTGTAACCTTAAAAAAGCATTTAACAAGCTAAATATAGTTACCCAGGTTTATAAAAAGAGAACCGAGGCCCTTGGAGATATGGATTTATATGTTGGAAGTAGCTGTAATACCTATTATGATACAGGACTTTTCTCATATATAATAACAGAATCCTCAAAAGGCAATAATGCAAATACTAATGGGATTGAGGAAAAAATAAGAGAGATACAGAGATACAATAAAAATCTGCAAAAACAATCATGCCCAACATTATATTAAAATGAAAAATAAGAAATCACAGATAAAGATGTTTGAAACTATTGCTGTTTTGATAATATTTTTTGTGCTAATTGGTTTTGGCCTTGTATTTTACAGCAGGATACAAGGACAAGGTTTTCAGGAAAAGCAGGAAGAGAATTTTGAATTGAAAGCTATCCAGACAGCACAGCTTGTCTCTTTTTTGCCAGAGATTCAATGTTCGTCTGATGGCATTATTATTAATGACTGCTTTGACTTACTCAAAGTTAAGGCACTTAGTGAAATTATAGGAAATGACCAAAAACTAAGAACTGAGTATTACTTTGACACTTTTGGTTATAGTGAAATTAGTATTAATCAAATTTATCCGCCTGGCAGTATCTGGACTATTTATGAAAACCCCCTTGATGGCTATAAAACAAAATCATCTGTAAAAATTCCAATTTCACTTTATGATGCAAAAAAAAGAGAGTATGGCTTTGGTGTTTTAAACATTGATGTTTATGGATAAAATGAAAAAAAATAAGAAATCACAGGCAGAGATAGTAGGTCTTGTTATTATAGTTCTGCTTATTACCATTGGATTTTTGTTTGTTGTGAAATTTATTATTATGAAAGAAGAACCTGACACTAAAAAGAGTTTTGTTCATTCTGAACTTGCTTCCAACACCCTAAATGTTTTGTTAAAGACAACAACAAATTGTGAGGGGAGTGATGTCACGGAGTTGTTTCAGGATTGTGCCAGTCCTGTTAGCAGGATTGAGTGTGATGGAGATAGCTCCTGCGATAAGGTTAATGAAGTTGTTGAGTCTATTTTAAGTGAAACTCTAGATGAGTGGAACAATAAGTATGAATTTAAGGCTGAGATTTCTGGTTCTGATGAGCTACTAATACCCACTTATGGTGGCTGTGATAGGAATTTAGACAAGGAATCAAGTACATATTACATTCTAATAGATGGAGGAAGGACATTGTATGTAACGCTGGATATCTGCGGTTAGTAAAATATTATTAGCAGATTATCGATAATTTTAAATACTAGTTAACCAAAAATAGCTTTATATTGGTTTTTTGTTTTAAAACAAACAAACGAGGTGAAATAAATGAAATCTAAAAAAGGCCAAGGCCTTCCAATGAACACTATTGTTATTGCGGCCCTTGTTCTGATAGTTTTAGTGGTGTTGATTGGTCATTGGGTAGGTGGTCCAACATGTCCTGCCAGTCAAGTTCCAATATATAACGTTAAGAATGCAGATGAGTATCCTGGGCAAACATGTTGCTTTAAGCCAAAACCAGTGGAAGAAGGGCAGTAATAACTTCCTTTTTCTTTTTTTAAAATCATAAATTATTTATAGTTCTTAAGTGATTTCTGTATTGAAAAGAGGTGTAGCATGAGCTTTAGGGACATTGATGAGATTATAAAGCACAGAAAGGATAACCTGCTTCTGCCGATGCTTGAGGAAATTCAGTCCAGGTTTGGCTGTGTTTCTGAGGCCAATGCGCACTATTTAAGCAGGAAAACAGGAATTCCATTCTCAAAAATTTATGGTGTTATAACTTTTTATGAAATGCTTTATACAGAGAAAAAAGGCAAGTACATTATAAGGATCTGCAACAGCCCTTCATGCTATCTTAATGGCTCATTAAAATTAATTGAGTTTCTTGAATCATTATTGAAAATAAAATCAGGAGAAACAACAAAAGACAAAAAA
>JAFCBX010000066.1 GCA_017610505.1 Methanosarcinales archaeon
CTCATACATAAGAGAAAAAAGAATTCTATAAAAAGCTTTTTATTTTGTTGTTAAATTTTATAGTTCCGATATATTTATATAATCCTATTAATTCAATTTTAAAATGCAAGAGAGGATCTTTGAGCTTTTATTTGATAAGGATGAAATAACCTGGCAGTCCATAATACTTGATCTCATAAAAACAGAACAGATGGATCCATGGGATATTGATATTTCATTGCTTTCCAAGAAATATCTTGAAATGCTTAAGAAATTAAAGGACCTTGATTTCAGAATTTCAGGTAAGATAGTTCTTGCAGCAGCAATATTATTAAGAATTAAATCAAACAAGCTTGTTGGAGAGGATATAACCGAGTTGGATAGGCTTCTGGCAGGTAAGGATTTAGGTGAATTGCAGGAAGATTTTTATGAAGAACTAGAAAGTGAATTTGAGGCTGGTCAGGGTTCAACAGTTTTTGATAAGCCTTCATTAACACCAAGAACTCCTCAGCCAAGAAAGAGAAAAGTATCTGTCTATGACCTGATGGATGCCTTGCAAAAAGCATTGGAAGTCAAAAAAAGAAGGGTTATGAGGAGTATTCCAACAGCAAAGGTAGAGGTTCCTAAGAAATCAGTAGAGATAACAAGTATTATAAAAGAGGTTTACGGGAAGATAACAGGATTCTTTTTTAAAAACAAAGACAAAATGTTAACATTTACAGAGTTAATTCCTTCTGACAGTAAAGAAGATAAGGTATTAACATTTATCCCTTTATTGCATTTAACAAACCAGAGAAAGATTAATTTATTGCAGAGAGAGCATTTTGGTGAAATTGAGATAATTTTAAACAAATTAAGAGCAGAAAAACTTGTTAATGAAGAACTCAATTATAATAAAAAAGAAATAAGACCTGAACAATACTTTGTATTTAACAGTGGGATAAGGGTAAAAAATTTAAGGGAATTGGCTGAGCAATTAGATAAGATTAATAAGAAAACATTTAAACATCATGTAAATAATAAAAAAAATGATTTTAGTGATTGGGTAATGTATGTTTTTAATGAAGAAAAATTAGCTGATGAGTTAAGGGAAATAAAAAGCATTGAAGAAACAAAGAATAAAATTTTAGAATATATTAATTAGGTGTTTATTATGGAAAAAAATCAAAAAGAATTACAAAAAATGTATCTCGAGCTGCAACTTTTAGATGAGCAGATGAAACAGATTCAAAAACAGATAACCATGTTAGATGAACAATTAGTTGAATTAAACAACACCTTACAAGCTTTGGATGATTTTAATAAAACAGCTGTTGGAACAAAAATTCTTGTTTCACTAAGTCCAGGAATATTTACAACTGCAGAGCTAAAGGATAACAAGGAACTGCTTGTTAATGTAGGTGGTAATGTTGTTGTTAAGAAAAATGTTGCTGAAACAAAAGGTTTGCTTAAAAAAAGATTTGATTCCATAAAGAAATACAGGGATTTAACACTAGCTGAAATGCAAAAGATGAATCTGAAGGCTGTCAATATTGAGCAGGAAATAAACAAAAAAATTAAAGCCAAGGAGTAAAATATGTTTAATTTCTTTAAGGACAAATTCAAGAAAGTATTGTCAAAATTTTCAAAAGAAGTTGAGGAAGAGATAGAGGAAGCTCCAAGGCCAGAGGAAATCAAAGAAAAACCAGTTGAAGAGAAAAAGAAAGAGGTTAAAGAAGAGCCTAAAAAAGAAAAAGCTAAAGAAAAAAAGGAAATTAAAGAAGAACTAAAAGAAGAAAAGAAAAAAGTCAGTGAACCTAAAAAAGTTGAAGAAGCAAAAGAGAAACCTAAAGAAGAAAAGAGAGAAGTTGAGGAATTAAAAGAAGAACCTAAAGAAGAAGAGAAAGAAGTTAAAGAAGAATTAGTTGAGGAAGAACATGAAAAGAAAAAAGGATTTTTTCAAAAGATAACAGAGGTTATATCCAAGAAAGCACTTTCTGAAAAACAGTTTGATAACTTATTCTTTGAACTAGAAGTTGTATTAATGGAAAATAATGTTGCTGTTGAGGTAATTGAGAAAATAAAACAGAACCTAAAACAGGAGCTTGTTGAGAAACCCATCCTGAGAAGAAAAGTAAAGGATATAATAATTGAAACATTAAAGAAATCATTGGATGAGCTGTTTGATGTTGATAAAATAAATCTTGTTGAGAAAGCAAAGGAGAAAAAGCCATTTATTATATGCTTTGTTGGGATTAATGGCTCTGGCAAGACAACAACAATAGCAAAAATATGCAAACTGCTTCAAAAAAATAATCTTAAATGTGTTCTTGCAGCAGCAGACACTTTCAGGGCAGCCTCAATAGAGCAATTACAGCTTCATGCTGACAAGCTTGGCGTTAGAATGATAAAGCATGACTATGGCTCTGACTCAGCAGCTGTTGCATATGATACTATAAAATATGCCCAGGCCAAAAAACAGGATGTTGTATTGATAGATACTGCTGGAAGGCTTCACTCTAATATTAACCTGATGGATGAGGTTAAAAAACTGGTTAGGGTTGCAAAGCCAGACTTAACACTTTTTATTGGGGAAAGCATTACAGGAAATGACTGTGTTGAGCAGGCCAAAAAGTTCAACGAGATAGTTGGAATAGATGGAATCATACTAACAAAATCAGATGTTGATGAAAAAGGTGGAGCTGCAATATCTGTTTCTTATGTTACAAAGAAACCTATCTTGTATTTAGGCACAGGCCAGGAATATGATGACCTAAGAGAATTTGACCCTGAGCTTATTATCTCCGGAATTGGGTTATAGAAAGATTTAAATAAATACAACCCTAATTTAATATAAAACTCTTTAAGAGGTGGTAAAATGGTTAATTTTGAAGGAGCAATAAAAAGGCCTTTCCAGGACTTTAAGAAGTTAGGGATTGGGGCTCTTATGTACATGATCCCCATACTAAATATAGTAACAGGATTTTTCTCTTCAGGCTATGGCTTGGAATGTGCAAAAACAGCTATGAAAAAGGATTATAATCTCCCAGAATGGGCTGACTGGGGCAATCTTTTGATTAAGGGATTTCTTTGTTTTCTGATTAGTGTAATCTATTTTATACCATTAGCAATCATTACAGCAATAATCTCCGGTCCAATATTATCTAGTAGTTTAAATGCATTAATTTCTTCAAATCCTCAAGCCCTTGTGTCAGCATTAGGAGCAGCAGGCAGTACTTTAGTGGCAGTTGCTTTGATTGGATTGTTAACAATCTATGTAGTCCCAATGGCAATACTGCTTTTTGTCGATAAAGGAAATTTTAGTGATGCATTTAAGTTTGGCATGGTTTTTAAGAAGGCATTTACATCAAAATACTTCACTGCATGGATCATTGTGATGATATATTCTTTTGTGGTCGGCCTGGTTGCTGGCTTCTTATCTACAATAACAACAGTAACAGTTATTTTGCCATTGATAATAATGGGATTTGCAAACATGATTTTAGTTATAACATCCATGACACTCTTTGGAGAAGTATATTCAGAGATTAAATAAATAATTTTATTTTTTATTTAATTTCTATTTTTTTATTCAAATTTTAACTAATTTTGGAAATATTTAAATAAGATTATAGTTATTATCAGTTAAGAGGTGATATTATGAAGAAAATAGTTGTTTTATTTGTTGGCTTGTTCTTATTTGGTTCAATGGTTTTTGCTGCCCAGGGCGGCATTAATGGTGCTACAGGCCAAGATACAGAATCAGGTGATGGGTCAGGCCAGCAGGGAACAAATGGGGCTGAAAGCCCTGAAGGACAAGGCACAGGACAAGGACAGCAAGTGCAGGATGAAGATGGAACACAAAACCAAGGTGAAGACACAGACTTAATGGTACAACAAAGGCAGGAATTAAAAGCACAGACAAAAACCCAACTTCAGGAAATAATTCAGCAGAAGCAACAATTGATGAATCAAGAGATTGAAGAAAAAAAGGAAAAAGAGCAGAATGTTTATAAAAACCAAAATCAGGTTAGGTTAGCTGTACATTCACTTCTTGCTATGGAAGACCTTGTTGGTGGCATTGGTAAAGAAGTATCACAGATTGCAAGGCAATTCAACAACTCAGTTCAGGCAACAATAAGAGCTGAGGAAAAAATACAGACAAGAAGCGGATTTAAAAGGTTCTTTGCAGGTGGCGATTCAGAAGCAGCAGAAGAGCTTGAACAGGAAGTAAATCAAAACAAGCAGAGAATACAGGAATTAAAGCAGCTTCATGAGCAAGCAGATTGCGACGAAGAAGTAAAAGCCATGATGCAGGAGCAGATACAGAATATGGAACAGGAGCAAAACAGACTTCAGGAACTTGC
>JAFCBX010000067.1 GCA_017610505.1 Methanosarcinales archaeon
TAATTTTGACGGGCATTTGGATATAAACGAAGCCAGCTATGATGAGCTTATAAGAGTGCCGGGCATCGGCCCAAAAACAGCTAAAAAGATTGTTAATAGTAAGAAGATAACAAAATACGAACAATTGCATAAGCTTGGTGGATGGGTAAACAGGGCCAAACCGTTTATAGTTGTGGATGGAAAAACACAGAAGAGAATCAGTGAATTTCTTTAATAGTAAACAAGTTAATCATGCAAAAGTTTAATTTAGAACATTAAATCTATTTCTTTTTCTTGATAAACATCAATATAGTGCCTACTGCACCAATTAAAAATACTATTGGACAAACCAAAATTGCTGTAATGAAAAATGCTACATGAAGTGCCTCTGTTACATACTTTAGTATAATGATATGCCCGGTAATCACACCTAAGCCATAAAAGAAATTATGCAAAATAACACCTAATAAAAAACCTACAGCAGAAGCCCCTGTTAAGATTAAAAACACTTTTAGTTTCTTTTCTGTTTTTAATTTCAAAGTCAAAAAAATTAGTACAGCACCCAAAACAAAGAATATGGCTGCTAAGACAGCAACAAAAGGAAGAAGTGCTCGTTTTGTTTCATGGGGGAACCAGGCTAAGAAATAACTTATTAACAAAACAAAAATTCCCATTAATACATAAAATATCTTTCGTACATAGATGAGTTTGTCTCTCATAAGCCAACTATGGTTTTAGCATATAAAAATGTTGGCTTTTAAAACTCTGAGTCTTACTCCCAAATACTTTGTATTGGTTAGTACACATAACAATAGTTTTGATGTTAAACTCAATTCAAAAAATATTTATCAGGATTATATCCAGCGTCTCACTCTTTTTTTGTATTCTAAATATTTCTTTCCAAAGGCCTTTTCCATGTTTCTCTCTTCTTCTGAAATGAAAAGAAGTTCCATTAAAGCAATAAAAACAAAAGAAAAAATAAAAGCAGTCAAAGAACCCATGATTAATGCGGCCCCAAATAAAATCAAAAACATTCCCAAATACATGGGATGCCTGCTTATCCTGAAAGGTCCGGAAACCTCAAAAGAGTTAGGCATTAAATGCGGCTTAACAGTTGTTTTGCTTTTCTTAAATATTGAATCTGCCTTAAAGTTAAGAAAAATTCCCAAGATTATTAGCAAAGCACCAATGTAATTATAAGGAGAATAAGAAAACTTCATTAACGGAAAAAAGAAGTGAAGCAAAACCGACAAAGCAAGCAAAGCCATAAAATATGTTGGCGGCATTATTTTTTTCATTTTCATTAAATAACTGTTTGTTTGATCAAGCTTTTTTAAATCTGTTGTAAATCATTCCAATTGCAACGATTATTAAAACCATTGGCACCCATGGAATATTGACCATGATTATATTCAAATCATTCAAAAGCCATATTATTCCAACCACAAGCAAAACAACTGCAAATGTTGGAAACCCTTCATAATGTCTTCCTGCTATTTTTGCCATAATATCCCCTCTTTAATTAAAAAATATTTATCCTTTATAAGGTTTTTTATTCAAGAATTAATCCAAAGAGTTCACTTAAATTTAATTCCAAGGCAACAACTAGTATCTCTAATTCCTAGTTCGTAATTGCTCCCAAAAAGCGAAAAGTTTAAATAATAGTTCTGATACATCTTACTAAAGTATGATAAAAAATAGAAAAGTTTAAATAATAGTTAAGACAAATCTTGATTATTAATTCTTTAAAAATGGAAATTATTAAACTAATCAAAAAGATTGAAGGAATACAAACAATAGAATCAATAATGAGTATTCTAAGTATTAATAGAAAAATCGCTATAGATTATGTTTCTAAATTAAGAAAAAAAGGATATGTTAAAACAAAAAGATTAAGCAACAATAAAAGAGTGTATAATATTTCCTTTGAAAATCGATTGAAAGGCTCAAGCTATTACGAAATAATCAACCAATATTCTCCAATAAAAATAGCAACATCTCAAATTCACTTGATTTACGGTAAAAAACCAAGCCTGGAGGAAACACTGGTTTACGCAATAAAAACAAAAAGCTTAAGGACTATTCTTGCTTCATTAGCTTTATTTAAGAAAATATCTAACTGGAGTGAACTGTATAACTTAGCAAAAGAAAATCATATTGAAAGGCAGGTTGGAGCACTCTATGATTTAGCAAGAAAAATTATGAAAACAAGAAGAATGACAAAAAGATTTAGGACTAACTCCCTTCCAAAAAATAATGATTTCAAATATATTATAGAAGGATTAAAGTCAAAGGATTTAAAGGAGATTGAAAATAGATGGAGAATATATCTTCCTTTCAATAAGGCAGATTTGGAGGCATACAAATGATTTCAATAGAAGAACAGCAGAAATTACTTCTTAATGCTGCAAGAAAACTAAAAAAGAAAATAACTGCATATGCAATTGGCGGTACAGCTATGATGGTTTTGGGTTTTAAGGATTTCACACTTGATATAGATTTAGTGTTTAAAAACAAGAAAGATAAAGACACATTTAAAGAAGCCATCAAGTCAATTGGATATCAGGATATAAATCCAATTCAAGTTTATGGAAAAAAGAAAAATCAACCAGAAATGCTAACTTTAGGAGATGAAAGGTTTGATTTATTTGTAGTAAGGGTTATTTATTTTATATTTTCTGACAGTATGCAAAAAAGGGCAAAACAAATACACCAGTTTGATAAAAACCTTATATTAAAAATTGCAGACCCTCATGATATCATACTGATGAAATGCGCTACAGACAGGTTAAAGGATATGGATGACGTGAAAAACATAATAAACAATACAAAAATAGATTGGAGCATAATAGTTGAAGAAGCCAAGAAACAAATTAGCTTAGGGCAAGATGGGGCTGCATTTGAGTTGGGTTGTTTCCTTGAAGACCTAAAGGAAAAGATGAATGTAAATATTCCAAAAGAAACACTAGACAATCTTTTTAAGATTGTTCAAAAACAAGCAGCAGAAAAACAAAAAAGCAAATAAAAATCTTTTTTTTATTTAATTAATTCAAAAAGTTTAGTTAAATTTAATTCCAATGCAGCAACAGGCATCTCAAGTTCCCAGTTTGTTATGACTTGTGGTGAGATTTCTCCAATGTAGGCCAGTTTTTTATCATTAACAACAACACGGCCAACCCTTCCTTTGATAAAGCTTGTATGCTCTGTGTCTTCTGTTTTGTATTCAAGGCCAAGCATCTTAAACAAATAATCAAGCATTTGTTTTATTTCTGTAAAGTTTGCTTTAGTATGTGAAATCAAGACAGCAAGCCTTGTGAACTCTTCAACACCTGTTTCCTTTTCTTTATTTTCCTTAAAGCATATTCCCATCTCAAATATCTTTTGTGGAAATTCCCTGTTCTTATTGTTCTTTAAAACATCCATTAAGCTTGGAATCATCCATGACCTTAAGACATTATAATCCTTTGTTAAGGCATTTGAAAGCTCAACACATCCAAGTTCAATATTCATTTTTTTATTTAAATTTTCCTTATTAGTAATATGATAAGTATTTGTTTCAATCATTCCAAGGCCAATCAGTATATTTGCGATTTTTGTTTTAAACTTTTCAAAGGAATCTTCCTCTGCAATTGTTGCAAGGTTTGGTATTTCGGGCTCAAAGTTCTCATAGCCATAAGCAATTGCAGCTGCCTCAACAACATCAACAGGATGGATTATATCGCCGCGATAAGCAGGGATTAAAACTTCTTTATCATATCCTAAACCCATTTTTTCAAGCAGTTCAACAAACTTTTTTTCATTAAGATTAAGACCAAGCAGTTTATTAACATAACCCAAATCTACTTTCATGTTTCTTGGATTTAAATCAGGGCTAACAACTCCACCAACACCAAGAGAATAGATTTCAGCACCCCTATCTGCTAAACTTACAACTAAAATATTAAGTGCCTGTGTAACTGCATTAACATCTAAGCCGGTTACATCAATAAAAAGATTTTTAGTATTTTCCTTAACTTGTGTTACAACACCATTAATAATCGGCGGGAAAGAAACAACATCATTTTTTGCGTCAATAATAACAGGATACTTTGAAAGCCCTTCTAAAACAAAAGCATAATCCTTTCCTTTTGGGTGCTTGACCAAGATTTCAGCAAGATTCATTTT
>JAFCBX010000143.1:0-739 GCA_017610505.1 Methanosarcinales archaeon
GAAGCCGAGGATGTTGTGAGTAGAATTACGAATTGCGCTAAAGGAGCCGCGCTTGCTACGGATACAGAAGTTGAAGTAGAACTAATTACCGCTACGCATCATAAAATACCAAATAAAACTTTGTCTGAAGTAGTCCATAAGAACTTCATGGAAATAGGTGCGCCTGTTTTTACTAAAAAAGAACAAGAGTTCGTCAAGGAAATTCAGCGTCAAATCGGTGTTGTAGATACAGGTCTTGCTTCAGAAATAAGACCATTTGGTGGAGGGTATAGCGTTGTTTGCGATACTCCAGAGTATAGCTGGAATGCTCCGTATGCAACAGCATGGATTGCCATGGGGCCAGAAAATGCAGGATGGCATCATTGGGGAGTAGTAGCGTGCACCGCAGGAAGCATTGGGCAAAAGTCAATGGATATTGCGGCTAAAGTAATTTCCAGTTCCGCAATAGAGCTTTTATTAAATCAAGGATTAGTTCGAAAAGCTAAAATTGAATTGGATGAAAGGCTGAACGGAAGGAAATATAAATGCTTAATTCCTGAAAGATACGAACCCCCTATAAATATAAACGCAGATATTATGAAAAAGTATAGAAAATTGCAAAAAACATATGAAGAGGTCTAAGGTTAAAAATAGTGTTTACATATAAATGTATCTAATCGTAAACTCATAGTACCAAATACCAAAATACTGAATTACCTGAAATGTAGTAATAAAGTTATGTAGAATGAGGTATAAGGTG
>JAFCBX010000143.1:750-2714 GCA_017610505.1 Methanosarcinales archaeon
AAATAGGAAAAATAAGAAAAGAAGAATAAATTAAAAATAGTATTAAATTTTATTAATGAAAGGATTAAAAAAAATGAAAAATAAAATATTTGTTGGAACATTGATGATTATCTTATTATTTTCTTTGTTCGTATTATCAGGATATAGTATCGGTGAAGATGAGAAACCAATTGTGTGGAAAGTTCAAGGTTATTCTTCAGCTGGGACACTCCAAGACCAATGGGGACAAAATCTTGTGAGAACAATTGAAAAACTTTCAAATGGCAGACTTAAAATTGATTGGTATCCTGTTGGTGCAATAGTGGGATATTTTGAAGTTCCTAATGCAATCAGAGATGGAATTTTAGATGCAGAATGGGGAATTGCAGGAAACTGGAAAAGTTTATTTTATGCAGCACCGCTCTTTACGTCTACGCCGGGAATGTACTCCGATGGAATGGATTACTTAATGTGGATGAAAGTTGGTGGGGGACAGGAATTATGGGAAGAAGCATTAGAACCTTATAATGCAGTACCTATGATTGGTGGATTGATGCTTATGGAATTGTTTATGTGGAGTAATAAAAAAGCAACAAATTTTGAAGATTTTAAAGGATTAAAACTTCGTATGATGCCCTTTATGGGCGAAATCCTTGAAGAAAAAGGGCTTTCAGTTTGCTTTCTTCCTGGGAATGAATTAGTTCCAAGTTTGCAAAGAGGTGTTATTGATGGAGCAGAATACGGTTCAAGGGCTACCGATATATCATTTGGATTCCCAGATGCTGCAAAATACTATAATGTTCCAGGAGTACATCAACCTATATGTGCAGCTGAATTTGTGGTAAATAAAAATTCATGGGAAAAATTACCAGATGATTTAAAAGAAATTGTACGATTTGCTGCGGATTATAATCTTTATAGAACTTGGGTAGATAATGGAAAAAAAGAAATTGAAGCAATGGCTAAGCTAGAAAAATTAGGTGTGGAACAGGTCGAATTGGATCCAGCCTTTGTAGAAGAAATGATTGGATGGATAAATGATTGGATGGAAAAAACATCTCAAAAAGATCCATTATTTGCAAAAATTTGGAAATCTCAAAAAGAATGGGGTAAAAAATAGATCTGCTGTTATGTATCTTGGGGCCTAATTATGTAAAGTAAGGAATATGATAATATGATTGAAAAATTAAGTAATATAATTACAAGTGCAAATAAATTTATTGCTAAGAATTTTATAATTTGGTTAATTTATCCCATGATACTGGTTATGGTCATCGAAGCTATTAGCCGGTATTTTTTTGCAGCCCCAACTTTTTTTGCTTATGATTTAGCCTGGATGTTTTATTCAGCTTTTGCTATTTTGGGTGGGGCCTATGCGTTTATAGTAAATGCCCATATTAGCGCAGATATATTTTATAAAAAATTGAATAATAGAAAGCAAGCTATAGTGACTATATTTTGTTATTTAATCTTTTTTTTTCCTGAAATGATTGGTTTAACATATTCTAGTTGGATTATGGCTATAAATTCAATTAAATACAATGAAAGATCAATTTATACAAATTGGAGTCCTTCAATAATCCCAATTAAAATTATTTTATTTTTAGGAATCTTTCTTTTATTGGTACAAGGTATTGTGAAATTTTCAGCATATATAAAGGTTCTTATAAATAAAAAGGAGGATAAAGAATGAATCCTGAACTAGTTACGATTTTTATGTTCATGGGAATTTTGGTGGGTGTTTTTTTAGGTTTTCCAATTGCTTTTACTCTTGGTGGGCTGGGAATCATATTTGGATTTTTGGAATTGGGGCCCAGTGTATTTAATTTATTAGGGACCACTTTATTTACTCTAGCTTCAACTTACACTTACGGTGCGATTCCTTTGTTTGTATTCATGGGGTGTATGCTAGAACGCTCTGGTGTTGCTGCAGATGCTTTTAGTGTATTGAGTGAGTGGACTAGAAATCTAAAGGGTGGGCTATC
>JAFCBX010000008.1 GCA_017610505.1 Methanosarcinales archaeon
CGCTTGGAGGGGCATTGGTTAAAAATTCCATTAAGATTCCCTGCTTTCCTGTTCTGAAGTCATCCTGTGTTGTTGGCTTTATAAAAGGGTTTTGAATACATCCCGATGTAAACAATATAAGAACAATGCTCAACAATAAACTTATTTTGATGTTTTTATTTGGTTTCATTTTTTTAATTTATATATTTTAATCAATCAAACCCAAATTCCTCTATTTTATTTCTAACATCTTCTACATAATGAAGATTCCCTTCTTCACAACTAAGACCATTATAGGCTCTTAAGGTCATATCCCATTCATTATCCATATATGAAAGGTATAATTCATTTTCATCTGGGTGTTCTGATTTTTTACATCTTAAATTAACACTAGTTTCATAAAATCCTGATGTAACATACCTAACATATTTTCCTTCTAATACTTTAATGCCACACCTTATATTCAAATCTATGTCATGTAATTGATTTTCAGTTATTCCCTTACAAAACTCTTTGGCTGTAGAGGGCTTTATCTGCATTAATCCAACCTCACCACTGCCCCCCATAATTACATTGTTATTATAACAATGCTCGAATCTATTTTCCTGTTGTGCAACCCCTAATACAATCTCTCTTGGAATAAATGTATTTGTTTCATCAACAATACCCTTCACCTTTTTTATCCTTTCTTCCCTAGTTAATTCACAGCCATGTTCTATTAATCCATGTTCTGTATCTTCTTCTGGTGAAATTGGTTTTCCTACACATAAGTTGTCTTCCCATTTGCATCCAATCTCATAATAACCAAAATTACAGGAATCTTTTTCACAATATTTTTCAGTTTTATATAAGTTACAGAATTCTGGAACTGAATAGCCTGCAATAGTTGCAGAGGGACATTTTCCACAAGAATCATAATAAACTCCTCCCTCATCTTCTTTAAAAGATGAGTAGCACATTAGTTTACATGGGTTATTATCACACCACACCTGGTCGCTAAAGCCAAGCTTGTCATAATAGTTTGCATCATAATCACTGCATTCGCTTATTGCATCACATGCAATATCTTTATTTGTTTTTCCATCTATCTTTTCATTTAATTTATTCTCAAATTCTTGTGTTTTCTCATCTGAGGTCATTACTTCTTCTTCTGGGCTTATGTATTCTTTTACTTCTTCAATCTCAACAGGTGTTGATTTTTCAAGCTCATAAATATAACTAGCTGTAACCCTAAAATACCTTGTTGTTATTGGCTCATTGCCAAGCAGACTCCTTGGATCAAGGGGGTATAATCTACAATTGATAGAATGGAATTTCCCTGTTCTTATGTTTTCTGTTCTTTTATCAGGAACAAGACCATATATGTTATAACCATCTTCATTTTCCCTGAATTCAAACTCATGATCACAGTTTGTTAGCTCTAAGCTGTCATGAACCTGAACCTCAAGGTTAGTAATATTTTTAATTATGCCCTCCCAATTATTTTCTATTGTTACCCCAAAGAAAAAAGGGTTATTATCTTGATCGCTGTAAATCCCTACTGGCAGTGGCTCAGATGTTCTCATGCCTATTCCAACAGGCCCATTTGTATATATTGCTATTGGGTTTATATGGCTTATTCCATAATGTTGGAATACATCAATCCCCTCTCTTTTAAAAGCCCTAAACCTTTCTTTATCCATAAAATACGTTTTAAGATAAGACATTGTTTCAAAATTAAACTCTGCGTTGAATGTTACATCCTTCTTGCCAGGGTTAAGTTTGTCAAATACACAGTCAAGGTATTCTTCTTCCTCTCCTGCTATATTAAATTCATTCTTTGGAGTTATATCCCCCTTTATTTTTTTGTCTCCCTCTTTTGCATAACATGAAACATTTATGTTTATCTCCTTGTTCAATGTTTTTGCCTTTAGAACAGCCCAGACAGTTATTTTTTCTCCTTCAAAGAATTTTGAGTCAGAAGCCTCTAAATCCTCAAGGTAAACCCCAACTGGCTCATGCTCATAATCATCAACCCTCCCAGAGTAATAGTCCCCCGTAGCTGTTTTTATAATGTTATTCCAGGCATCCTTCCAGACTGTTCCAATATTTTTTACGACGCTATTAATCCCAGAACTTAAGTCTCTCATAGTATTTGAAATTGTTTGCTGCACATTAATTTCTGTTTCAATATCCTCTACTCTTAAATCATTTATAAAACCATTAATAAAGGCTGGTAAGACAAGAAATAATACTAACAATACTATAACCCACCTGCATATAGTAATAAACCAGTTTTGCCCCATTGCAAAACAAAGGTATAATACCCAAGCTGGAAAAAATATAATTGCTGTCTGAAATGCCTGTGAACTTCCTAAAAAAGGGATTACCCCCCCCAAATAAGGAGCAAATATTGCAATTGATGAGAGTATAATAGGAACTTTAATGTTGGCAACATCAATAACCCCTGGATTTTCCTGGTCCTTAAATAGGCTAAGCCATGCAGCTATTGTTAATATTAAATAAGCAAATATTCTAAAACTGGTATTCCTAAAGTCTGAAAAAACATCAAGGAGATGAATAATAAGGCTAATAACAATAAAGATGGTTATGGAGGGATTAGCAGTGAAACCCCTGTTCATAGTACTTAAGAATTTCTTCCACGTGTCTTTAGCTCCTGCCATAAATCCCTCTTTTTAGAAAAATAAAAAATTATTTTTCAAGCTCTACTTTTAGTTCAATAATATCAAGCATTGATAATGGCTCTATCTTTATGAAGTTGTTGCCTTCTCTTATGTAATCATCTATTTTTTTTAAATATTTTGCTTCCTCTGTGTCAACAGAAATCATCCTGTTGTTTATATTAAGGCCCATTTCCTTGTCTTTTTTGTCATCTATAAACTCAAGAGTTAGTTTAGCATCATATTCATCACCCTTAATCTTATCATATGTTGTTTCATTAATCTCAAAATAATAAGTAGGATATATTAGCTCTCTAAGGCTTGTCTGCACTTTTATCTGCTCAATAAGGTAAGAACCCTTATCTGTTTTAAAAACAATGTTATTATCACCACTATACAAAACATTTGTTGAAAAACTATAAACATTTATGCCCCCACAATCAGGCACGCCAGAAAAAACATTTTGGTAATTAATTAAAATATCAAGCTTCCCAACATCCCCTGGTTTGCACTGAGGCAAAAACCTGAGCCTGGCTCTCTCAAGATTCAGTTTTTCATTCTCGCTTATGAAGAATATGTTTTTGCTTTCCTGCCTGCTTATATCAGCAACATCACCAACTATCCTAATGTCCTCAAGGCTGTAAATATTTGTTGACCAGAACTTAACTCCTGTTCCAGAAACACTAAATTCTAATATATTATCCTCTTCAAGATAATCTTTTTTGAGTTTTATTGGCTTTGGATTTGATGTTGTTATCTCGCTCTCGAATATATTAATATCATTTAATTTTATAGTCAGTAATCCATTATACTTTTTTGCTGTAAATGATAATAAAATATTTTCTGTATTTTTCAAGTCTGATATCTTAAAAGGAATATCTTTTCTTACCTCATCAAATAGGCCATGCCTTATTATAAATGGATTAATTGTATCAAGCTCCTCTGCATTTGTTGTTTTATATAAATAAAAGGGCGAGATATCATGCTCATACTCTTTTTCTTTTAGATAATCAATCCTTCCAGGGTATTCAAGCATTAAAATATTTTCCTCTTCTTCCTCACTAACATCCTCTTCATCTTCATCTTCAATAGTTTCATTTTCCCCTAATAATTTTGCTCTTTCCCCTGGTGGGAGAAATATGATATATAATATAATCAATCCAACTATGAGAGATACAAGCCCCATTGCACCACCAGCGCTAGTAATAGTAGCATCATTAGCTTTTTTACTTTTTATAGTTAAATTCATGTATAATCACCTGTCCTAAATAGATAACTTAATATATATAAGTTTTCCTATTTTAAAGGTATGAAACAAATAAACTTTGATTTGAAGAAAGGAGAAGCAAAATTTAAAATAGAGAATATGGATGACCTTTGGTGTTTAAGTCATGTAATTGAGCCAAAGGATCTTGTTAGAGGCAAGACTATAAGGAAGATAAAACTTGGAGAGAGTGACCAAAGAAAAGTTAATATTGTTAAGAAAAATATTTTTATTGAAATAAGAGTTGAGAGTGTTGAGTTTCATGAATATTCCTCAGTTTTAAGGGTTTCAGGGGTTATAACACAGGGTCCAGAAGATATACCCAAGGGCTCTTACCACACATTTAACCTTGAGCAGGGCTCTATGATTACAATAATAAAGGAAAAATGGCTTAGCTTCCAGATTGACAAATTAAAACAGGCATCAGTTGAAACCAAAAAAATACTAATCTGTGTTCTTGATAGGGATGATGTATGTTTTGGCCTTCTAAAAAAACAGGGTTTTAGCTTGCTGTCTGAGATTAAAGGGGATGTTGAGAAAAAGGCAGATGTGAAAACAAGAACAGGAAACTTTTATGGTGAGGTTATAAAAAAACTTTATGATTATGTTGGAAGATATAAGATTGAAAACATAATACTGGCAAGCCCTGCATTCTGGAAAGAGGATTTAATGAAAAATATAAAGGATGAGGAAGTTAGGAAGAAAATAACATTGGCAACATGCTCCTGCTCTGGAAAAGAGGCAATTGATGAAATATTGAAAAGGCCAGAGGTAAAAAATGTCCTGAGCCAGCAGAGGATTGCAAAGGAATTAAAGCTTGTTGAATCATTATTAGAGGAAATCTCAAAAAATAATCTTGCAGTCTATGGCCTGAAAGAAACAGAAAAAGCTGTTAATGCAGGGGCTGTTGAAAAGCTTTTGGTTACAGATAGTTTAATACAAAAAACAAGATTAAACAAAACTTACGAAAAAATAGACCAGCTTATGAAAAACACAGAGGACATAAAAGGGAGTGTCAATATAATCGGCTCAGACCATGACGGCGGCAAGAAGCTGGACGGCCTCGGTGGAATAGCGGCCATATTAAGATATAAATTAAATTATTAATTTATTTAACTAACTCAAAGGTTTCCCTGGCTATCTGGAGTTCTTCGTTTGTTGGGATTACTAAGACCTTTATTTTAGAATTATCTGATGAGATTATTAACTCATTGTTTTTGTTTCTTGTTTTGTCAACCTTAAGGCCAATGTATTCAAAGTTCCTCAGTATTCTTTCCCTTAAATAATATGCATTTTCCCCAATGCCTGCTGTAAAAACAATTGCATCAAGGCCATTTAAAACAGAGATATAAGAGCCAATGTATTTTGTAATCCTATAAGCAAGAACATTAAGGGTAAGATTAGCTCTTTTGTTTCCTTTTTTCTCCTTATCCCATAAAACCCTGACATCAGGGCTTATTCCAGATATTCCCAATAAGCCGGATTTCTTGTTTAATAGGTTATCAACTTCTTTAACAGAAAGTTTTTCTTTTTTCATAAGAAAGAAAATTATAGCAGGATCAATGTCCCCGCATCTTGTTCCCATAACAACTCCTTCCAATGGTGTAAATCCCATTGAAGTGTCAATACTCTTTCCATTTTGTACTGCAGCAATGCTTGAGCCATTACCAAGATGGCAGGTTATTATTCTTAATTTTTTATAATCCTTTTTTAAGATTTCAGCTGCTTTTTTTGAAACATATTTATGAGAAGTTCCGTGAAAACCATAACGCCTTATTCCGTACTTTTTATAATATTTGTATGGAATCCCATAAACAAATGCTTTTTCAGGCATATTGCTATGAAATTCAGTATCAAAAACAGCAACCTGCTTTACATTAGGCAAGAGTTCTTTGCAAACCCTCATTCCAGTAAGATTTGCAGGGTTATGCAAAGGGGCAAGCTCACTTAATTCTTCAATCTTTTTCATAACTTTATCATTAATCAAAACAGTTTTTTTAAACTCTTCACCACCATGAACTGCCCGGTGGCCTATGGCCTTTATCTCACTAAGCGAACTTATAATCCTGTTAGCCAAAATTATGTCAAGAACATCCTTTAATGCAATTTTATGGTTTTTTATTTTCTTTTTTATTTTTTTAATATTGTTATTTATTTCATATTTAATAAATGAATCATCTAATTTAATGCCATCAACAATCCCTTTAATCAAGACATGCTCCTTTTCTTTAATCTCAAAAAGCTGAAACTTCAAAGAGCTTGAGCCAGAATTTAATACCAAAATTTTCATTATATCACTTCTTTATATTCTGAGCCTGCACAACAGTTATTGCAGCGAGGTCAACAATATCCTGAACAGAGCAGCCCCTTGATAAATCATTCATTGGTTTTTTAAGGCCCTGAAGTATTGGGCCAATTGCCCTTACATTTCCTAACCTTTCAACAAGCTTATAGGATATATTTCCAGCATTAAGGCTTGGAAATACAAGCACATTGATTTTTTCCCTGCAATTAATTTCAGGGCATTTTCTTTCACAAACATTTTCTATAAGTGCAGCATCTGCCTGGATTTCACCAACAACATTTAATCCGGATTTTTTGGCAATATTTACTGCTTTTTTTACTTTCTCAACATCTTCTCCATTTCCAGAGCCAACTGTTGAATATGAAAGCATGCCTGCTTTTGCTTTTTTATTAAAAAGGTTTTCAAATGTTTCAATAGAAAGCATTGCTGTCTCAGCTAATTCATTTGAACTTGGATCTGGAATAACAGCACAGTCAGCAAAGAGCAGAACTTTTTCATCTTTTGCCATAAGCATTGCCCCAGATACTTTTTTAACACCTTTTCTTGTTTTTATTATCTGGAAGGCAGCCCTTATTGTGTCCGCAGTTGAGTGTGATGCACCGCCTATTAATCCATCAGCATCATTACAATGCAGCATCATAGCTCCAAAGTAAATCTCATTTCTCAACATTTTTTTTGCATCATTTAAAATAATTCCTTTATTCTTCCTTAACTTAAAAAGCTTTTCTGCATATAAATCAAACTTTTCTGATTTAAGATGATCAATAATTTCAATACCCTTTAGATTTAGCCTAAGTTCATCAATTTTTTTTAATATTTCTTTTACACTACCTAAAAGAACAACCCTTGCAATTCCTTTTTTTAAGATAATCTCAGAGGCCTTTAAAATCCTTTCATCCAGTGCTTCTGGAAAAACAATCTTTTTAGGATCCTTTCTGGCTTTTGTTATTATGCTATCCAAAACTTCCATAATCAGATAAACTTTCTTTTATTTATTTAAAACTTTTCATTTAAAATTTAAAAAAAAGTTTGTGTTATCAAATTAAATTATTTGTCTATTTATAAGTAACAGCAAATCAAAAAACTTATAAACCTTATTTATTTTATGTATATTTAGTTTATTTAGGGGGTTTAAATGAAGCCAATATTTTTTCCATTTGCAGCATCTCAAGCATGCTATTTAAGACAAAATTCAGAAGAAAGATTAAGAAGAAAACAAATTAAAACCGAGCTAAAAGAATGTACCTATGAGCAATTATATGATTTTGCTACATATCATCGCCCTAAAGAAGATGAACTACATGAATTTTCTATTCTTAATTCGTTTAAGGCTATATTTTCTCTGTATAACGTTGGAAGAGAGATTGTTAGAGAAATGGGGGCTGAGCTGGCAACAGAGGTTATAGCAGAAAAATATCCTAACCGCAAACAGCCAACTCAAATAGGGGATTACTTATAAGATTAGTTTCCCTTTCGAACCTCTTTTCCCGTGGAAAAAACCCATTAAAAAGATAACATTTAAATAATAGTTCTATATAATAATCATTATGTTTTTTGACTGGGTAGTTACATATGCAAAATAATGACTATTAAATGTTAAAAGAACAGAACATATTAATAGTAGTTAATATTAAAAAAATAAAAGAGGGAGGGTGAAACTAATGATAGTCAAGGAAGAATTTTTGAGCAAGCTAAGGTTGTATTTTTCTCTGAATCTTTACGAAGTAAAGATATGGACAGCTCTTTTATCAAGAGGAGTTTCAACAGCTGGTGAGTTAAGCGATATAGCAAATGTTCCAAGATCAAGAAGTTATGATGTTCTTGAGTCACTGGAGAAGAAGGGATTTGTTGTTATGAAGTTTGGAAAGCCAATAAAATACCTGGCAGTTCCCCCTGAAGAGGTTGTTGAAAGGGCTAAGAAAAATATGAGGGTAGATGCAGAAACCAAGGTAAAAAGATTAGAAGAATTGAAAAAAACAGAGGTTTTGGGTGAGCTAAAAACACTTTTTACACAAGGAGTTGAGCTGGTTGAGCCAAGTGATCTCTCAGGTTCCCTGAGGGGGCGCCATAATCTTTACAATCACATTGATTTTACACTAAGAAGTGCTGAGGAAACAATTACTATAATAACAACAACATCTGGCTTGATAAGGAAGGTGGAATCTCTCAAAGGAACCCTTGAAAAGGCAAAGAAGAAGGGCGTTAAAATAAGAATTGCCGCACCAATAACAAAAGAGTGTAAGGCAGCTGTTAATGACTTAAATGGAATTGCAGAAGTAAGGCATATTGAAAAGCTGAATGCAAGATTTATAGTTGTTGACGGCAAAGAACTAATTTTTATGGTTCTAGATGATAAAGAAGTGCATCCAACATATGATGTTGGAATCTGGGTAAACACGCCATTCTTTGCATCAGCCCTTGAAAAATTATTTGAGCTTGCATGGAAAGAGATGAGCCCTGCGCTTAAAATGATTAAGACATAAAGCTTTTTTATTTTTTATTGTTCACAAAACATTTAAATAAAAACTATTATTCTTTTTCTTAATGGCTATTATATTAGGGATTGATGAGGCAGGCAGGGGCCCTGTTATTGGGCCATTGGTCATAGCTGGTGTTTCTATAGATGAAAAAGGCCTTGATAGATTGAGTGAGCTAGGAGTAAAGGATTCCAAGCTGTTGAGCCCAAATCAGAGGGAAGGCATGTTTGATAAAATAACTAGTACAGCAAGGGAATATAAAGTTATAATAATTCCACCTAAAGAAATAGACTCCACGCTTAAATCAAGAAGCCTTAACCTTAACTGGCTGGAAGCAATAAAATCTGCTGAGATTATAGACTTCTTAAAGCCAAAAAAAGCAATAATTGACTGCCCGAGCAATAATATTATAGCTTATAAGAATTTTTTAAGAAAACATCTAAAAAACAAAAAAACAGAGCTTGTTTTAGAGCACAAGGCAGACCTTAAATATATTATTGTCTCAGCAGCCTCAATAGTTGCAAAGGTAACAAGAGACAGAGAGATAAAAAAAATACAAAAAAGCATAAAAGAGCCAATTGGCTCTGGCTATCCCTCTGATCCCATTACAGTAAATTTCTTGGAAAAAAATTACAATAAGTACCAAGAAATTTTCAGAAAAGAATGGGCTTCATGGAAAAATATTAATAAAAAAAAGAAACAAAAGAGCTTAAAAGATTTTTAGTAAAATTACTCTTCTGTTACTTCTTCTGTAGTTTTTTCAAGAACAGCCTCATAATATTTTACAGGCTTAATGTCTGTTATTACTGTCTTATGCATCACAAACTTTCCATCTTTGCTCTTTAAGACCTTGCTCTCAACTATGGGCATGTTCTTTATCTGTTCTAGTCTTTTCTCACTAAATTCCATTTTTTGACCCCTCCTAATTTTTTAATCTTCTTTTAAAAAAGATTATACAATAAAGTCAGAGATAATTCTTTATATGAGTTTTTCAAAAAAAATAAGCATATTTTCAGGATAGTTAAAGAAATTACGAAAGCTATGGCAATGTTCTGTATTTTGTATTTATCATGCCCCACTCAAGAAACAATAATGCCAGGGCAGTCATCATAAAACCCATTGATAGGTTTATAGGTATTTTTTCTTCTGCAGAGGAGGAGATATCATCAAAAGCATTGGCTAATTCTTCCTCATTCTCAGCTTTATAGTATTTGCCTCCGGTTTTTTTGGCTATTCCAATCAAGGTTGGCTCATCAAGTTTTGAAATCAAGTCCCCTTTTATGAAAGTTCCTCCCTCTTTCGTGCCAATACCAATAGTATTAATTGTTATATAATTTTTGTTTGCATAGTCAATAGCCTCATCAATAGGCATACCAACAGTGCTCTGCCCGTCTGTCAGTAAAATAATTACCCTTGCATTTTCTTCCTTTAACAGAAGGTTTGAGGATGTTGTTATTGCGCCACCTATATCAGTTCCTCCAGACTTTTTAATTCTTATATTATTAATAGCCTCTTCTGCATTTTTTAGGTTATTTGTTAAATCCTGCTCAACAAAGCTTGTTCCTGCAAAGGAAACAATACCTACTTTTGTTCTTGCTTTTAAGCTCTCAACAAATAATGAGGAAGCCTTTCTTGCAGCATCAAGCCTGTATGGTATAAAATCATCTGCTAACATTGAACTTGAGGCATCTATTGCAATAACAAAGTCAAACTCACTGCTCTGACCGCTATACCAAAGAACAGGACCTGCTACAGAAAATATAAGAAGCAATAAAACAAATATTCTTATAATCAATAAAAACATATTTTTTGATATTGTTCTTGTATTTTTCAGATCAAACTTTGTTCCAGTAACCCTTTTTATAGCTTCAAAATTAGCAAACTTTACTGCCCTTCTCTTAAGATAACCTAAAACAAAGAAGTGAGTTATAACAAGCAGGGGTATGCTTACCAAAAGCCATAGGTAATAAATGTTGGTAAAGTTTATTGTTATCATCTTCTTTTCTTATTCCTCATCAAAAAGAAATTTATTATGTGATTCAGGAAAGGTTTATCTGTTCTTAACTCTAAAAAATCTGATTTTGACTTTATAAAAGTCTGTTTTATATATTTTATTTGCTCTTTAACAACAGATTCATATTCATCTTTTATTTTTGCTGTATCTATTAATACCTCTTTGTCAGAATAAGGGTCTGAAATAACAATCTGGCCAACATCTGCTGGTATTTCATAATCTCTAGGGTCTCTAACCATTATGCCAATTACTTCAAATTTTTCAGATACAGCTCTTAAATAATTTTCCCAATTTTGACCAAGCCCAATAAAATCCGATACAATAACAACTATTGCCCCTCTTTTGAAAGAATTCATCAAGTCATTTATTACCCTTGAAAAATCAAATTTTCCCTCATAGAGTTTTGGGTTAGACAATGATTTTATTATCATGAAATATTGCTTATTGCCCATATTTGGAGGCAGGAATTTGACTATTTTATCATTAAACATAACCAACCCAACTGAATCACCTGCCTGTATAGCTGCAAAACTCAACGAGGCAACAAGTTCTGCTGCATACTCATTTTTCAGCTTATCAATGGATGCAAAAGACATGCTTGAACTAACATCAACTAAAAAGATAATATTAACATTCCTTTCCTCCACAAGAACCTTAACTAATAAATCCTGTGACCTTAAGGTTGCTTTCCAGTCAATCATATTAGCGTCATCACCAACATCATAATTTCTGTATCCTACAAAATCAAGACCCTTACCCTTAAATGTGCTTTTATAAGAGCCTGTTAAAGTACTTGTAAGCCCTCTTTTTGTATGTACTTCCAATCTTTTAATAAGTGGCTTTAAGTTTAGCTTTAATTCTTCCATTTTTTAAATATAATTTATGGAACAGGCACTCTTGCTAGAATCTCTGAGATTACATCTTCTATTTTTATGTTCTCTGACTGCGCTTCATAATTTAAACTAACCCTGTGCCTTAGAACATCATATGCAACCTCTTTTACATATTGAGGTGTTACAAATGTTTTTCCTTGCATTAATGCCTCTGCTTTTGATGCAATAAACAGTCCAATAGATGCCCTTGGGGAAGCACCCCATTCTATATAATTTCCCAGCTTGATTTTATACTTATCAGGATTTCTTGTTGCATCAACTATCTGGACAATATACTTTTCAATCTTCTTGTCGAGGTAAATTTTTTTTACATCTGCCTGCAATTCCAAGATTTTTTCAGGAGATGTCATTGATTTTAAGCTGAAATCTTCAAACTTCTTTGTTGTTATATTGTTATTAAGTATAATCTGTTCTTCCTTAATGTTTGGGTAACTTATGTTAATCTTGAATAAGAACCTGTCAATCTGTGCCTCCGGCAGTGGATAAACACCTATCTGCTCCAATGGATTTTGTGTTGCAAGAACAAAGAAGGGCATTTGCATACTGAATGTTTCCTTCCCAATAGTTACCTGTTTTTCCTGCATGCATTCTAGCAAAGCAGACTGCACTTTTGGAGGAGCCCTGTTTATCTCATCAGCAAGAATAAAATTGCTGAATATTGGCCCCTTAAGAACATAAAATCCCTTTTCCCTTTCATAAGCTGTTATGCCTATTATATCTGTTGGCAAAAGATCTGGGGTGAATTGGATCCTGCTGAAACCGCAGCCCATAACACTGGATAAGGTCCTTACAATAAGGGTTTTAGCAAGCCCAGGAACGCCCTCTACAAGCACATGGCCATCTGATAACAAAGCTCTTAAAAATGCATTAACTACTTTTTCTTGACCAACAACTACATTTGAAATCTCTTTTTTTATTTCATTAAGAATTTTCTGGTTATTGATTATCTTTTCAGAAGACTTTTTCTCATCCATATACCAATCAAGCAATTCCTGATATTTATATTTTGTTGTTCTACTTAAGAAGAGTAAAATATTACACGATAGATTTATATAGGAATATTTAATAATCTAAACTAAGATGTATTTAAGTCCTTTCAAGAGGAAAAAGAAGAAGCCTGACAGGCTTGAACTAGTAAAGAATAATACTCTTAAAAGAGTAGGGGCATTCAGAAAACATTTTTCTAAAAAAAATAAAGATGATAATTTTATACAATTTCTTCATGTTGTGAGGCTTTTTTTTGCTGAATTATTCAAAATCAAGTATGAATTTACATTTGAGGAATTAGGCAATGAGTTAGAGAGAAGAAGAATAGACCAAAATTTGAAAGAAAAAATTCTTTTTTTCTTAAAAAAGTTGTCTGTTGTTGAATATAGCGATGAAAGATTGCCTGATTCAGAACTAAGGAGATTATTAAATGAATTTTTAAAATTATTTGAAAAATTGACATTTAATGAACAGAAGGTTAAAGAGACAAGGCTTGATAAAATATTAAGGTTTCTTAAGATTAAAAGACTAACAAAAAAGAAAGAAGCTGAGAAGAAACAACATGTTTCAAGTAAAAGGCAAGAAAAAACAGCAGAAGATCATATCAACTTTTTTGTTAGGTTAAAAAAAGCATTTTCAATAAGACTTAAAATACTCCCTAGAAAAAGTAGATTGGAACAAGTGCATGACATGCTTATCAAGGCATTGGATATGCTTGATAACAATCAAATCCAAAAGAGCAAGCAGCTGTATGTAAAGATTAAAGAAAAATACAACCAGCTAGATATTGAAGATAAAAAAGATGTTTATGATGATATCCTGCTCTTGTATACAGAGATTGTTTCTGTTAAGAGGGATTAATGCCCCCTTCTATGACTTCTCTTTGATCCACTACGAGCAATTAAATAAAGAAGCAATATTACAATAAATAATATTCCTATGCCTGCTGCAATAATCCTTGTTCTTTCAGCCTTAGTTTCCCCAGGGGTTGGTTCTTCTATTATTGGTTCTTTTGCGGTTATAAGATACCTACATGTATCAACAACTGACTGAATTAATAACTGTGCTCTTTTGTAATCAGATTTTGATATTAATTTTTGTGCCTCCATAAGCTGCTCATTTAATTCTAGGCACTCTGGATTTTCCTCAAGCAAATCCCTTGTAAATGCTATTTTAGTGTTTAACTCTTCTGGACCCCATTGTCCTAGTTCTATAGAACTCATGAGAAACTTTGCAGAATCATTAAATTCAGGGTCCTTTACATTTGCACATTTGCAAATACAACTACTTCATAAGAACCAAGAGCAGTGTATGACTCTATGATAAGGCTTGTATCAACAGAACTCTTTTTTTCTATTGTCTCAAAATAATCCTTTGTAAACTTTAGCTTAATAACGCTGCTGTTGGTAGATGCACTTAATCTTACTTCATTTAATGTAAGCTCCCCATAATTGTTTAATGTTATTGGTGCAATTACTGTATTATTTTCATACATAGTCATTGTTAAGGGGGTTATCAGATTAAATGAATATGGCTTTTCTACCTCCACTTTTTTTGTCTTAATTATTGTTGATGACCCTCCTCCTCCGCCACCACTATAGATTATTGTTGCACCAGGTGTTATGCCCTCATATTCCACAAATGTTAAGGTTATGTTATTGCTTCTTGTTGTGTTGTAGCCATCATTCATTGTGAAGGATACTGTTTCTGAGCCATACCAGTCACTTGCAGGCGTGAGTGTAATCTGATGAGTTGTAGTTCCTATAGATATATCTATATATGAATTTCCACTAACATCATATATTAGTGTATCATCTGTGTCAGCATCATAAAAATAGTCATCAAGGTCTATCCAGTTAACATATATTGTATTTTGGTTGCCTGTGAAATCAGAGATAATATAATTTATCTTTACATCATGCAATGTTGGCGTTATAGTATTATTTGTTGTAGAAAGATTTGCCCTGTACTGTATATACTGATAATCTTCAGATTCAACTAATGAATCA
>JAFCBX010000068.1 GCA_017610505.1 Methanosarcinales archaeon
TGCATCAAGGTCATTTATATTAAACTCAGGAGCCTCAAGATATGGATAAGCATCTTTATCAGTGGCTATATTAACACCACAGTCAAGCAATACTCTTGATTCTGGTGTCTGCAGGAAAAGGCAAGACCTTCCGACCTGCCTTGCACCGCCTAAATAGCTTACTCTAATCCATTCATTCTTTTTTTCCCTTATCCAGCCATCATAAATCCTGTGGCCGATTTTATCAAGAAATTTTCTCCTATAGTCTGAATTTTTGTATAAAACAGCCCTTATGTTTTCAATAAGCTGTGATCTTATTGCAGGCTTCCTTCTTATCAGCGGAACCCATAAGGTTTTCTTCCTTATTTCCCTTAAAATGTCTCCCTGTTTACCAATTGCAAGCCCAGGCTTTTCTGCTTCAATTATAACTCTTGAACGTTGAGGATCAAATATTACTTTATCAACACCAGCCTCTTCAGGAATAACATTCTTTATGAGTTTTTCAGCATCCTCTATATCTAGGGTTATTGCAGGGTCTGGCCTTAACTCAACCCTTTTTTTGATATTATTAACTATCTTTCTTATAAGCCCATTATTATCCAGAAAAAAGTCTTTGTCCTTTGTGTAAAGGACTATATTTGCCCCTTCAAAACAAGCATCACTTATCTTTTCTTCTGGCAGCTGACTTAGAATTTCTTTTATTATTACATTATTCATTAAATGCACCTTTTATAATTTAAGAAAAATTATTGTAAATTTATTTTAATTTCTTTTTCAAGAACAGTTTTAATTCCTTCTTTTGTTATTGTCACGACATCAATGCCATTGCCTGTTGCAGAATCTCTTTGGAGAGCAGCGTTAATGCACTTCACAGCAAGCTTTACTCCATCATCCACATTCATGCCTTCTTTGTATAGGGTTTCAAGAACTCCATATGCCATAACAGAACCAGAACCAGAAGATACATAACTATCATTTTTTGTCAGTGAGCCATCAGCATAAATATCATACAAATGAAATCCCTTATAATCCTTTCCAGCAAACAGAAAATGTGATATTCCTGGTATCATGGACATCTTCCTTATATTTGAATATACAAGTCCTGCAAGCAGGTTAACAGATTCCTTTACATTTGCTTCTCTTTCTGTTCTACCTGCTGTTGTTAGTGCCATACAATCATTTATTTTATATATTTTCTGTGCTTTTTTATCACTAATTAAATTTCCGGCAGTTGCTCTTTTGTCTGCTGCAAGAACAACTCCATCCTTACACATAATTCCTACTGTTGTAGTTCCAGTTTTCATAATATTTTCATTTTCCATAGGGTTAACACCTTCCAGAAATCTTCTTTTATAGAATGAATTAATTGATGTAAACTATAAGACATATTTAAATCTTGCGGTTTTTGATTTTTTGCATTTAATTATGGGATTTTGAAAATTGAGTGTTAGATTTCAAAAAAACCCACCAAAAGATTTATATAAAAAACTGATTTTGCCTGTTTTATGAGCAGAAAAAAGGAAGAGGCAGCCAAACAGGAGGCAATAAACCAGCAGATTACAAGGATAAAACTGCCTAGAGGCAAGCAGACATTTGGAATTTTAGAGCAAAGGCTTGGTGCGAGCAGGACAAGAGTTAGATGTCTTGATGGCAAAACTCGCGTTTGTAGGATTCCAGGCAGGCTGAAAAGAAGGCTCTGGGTAAGGCAGGGCGATCTGGTAATTGTTGAGCCATGGGAATTTGGTGGTGATAACAAGGGGGATATCCTTTATAAGTATAGGCCAGTGCAGGTAAGCTGGCTTCGAAGAAAGGGTTATTTAAAAGAGTTAGATTCTTTTGAAGAGTTCTAATTACCACTCCAGAATAAAAAACTTTATATATAAGCACATTTATTTATATATTATGGATAAAAAATACTTTATACTAATTACAATATTCTTCATAAATCTTATAGGCATGGCAAGCATAATATTTAATATAAAGGATTTTTTTGTTCCAGAGCTGTTAATGTTGCTATTATTCCTTATATCAGCAGTTATAATTACATATAATCTCTATAACCAGAGAAGAGTAGCCTGGATTATGTCATTGTTTTTCTTTGCAGCATATTTGATAAACATAACCTTTATTTACTTTTATTCACAAAACCAGGCATTGTTTGTTCTGCTTATGCTGACTACTATTATTGGATTTATTCTATCAATAGAAAACATAAAGGGGAAAATAAGGGTAAGGTCAGAATATGAAAAAGAAATTATGGGGGAGGCTGATGAACTTGTTAAGGCAGAGAAACATTTTGAGGAAAAACTCCCAGATATTTTTGTTGAAGAAGTAAAACCATCAAAACACTTTGTTGAAACAAGGGTTAAAAAAATAAAAAATAAAAAAATAACAAAAAAACCTTTGAAAAGGTATGTTGCAAGCAGGAAAGGCGTTAACTACCATGAGCCAAAGTGCAGGTGGGCAAGGAAGATTCTGCCAAAAAGGAAAATATTCTTTAAAAACAGAAAAGAAGCTGAAGAAGAAGGATTCAAGCCATGCAAATGTGTTAAATAAATTAATTCTTTTTTTTAATAATATAAATCATTAGAAATACCGCTCCTATGCACACACATGAGTCTCCTATGTTGAAGACCGGCCATATTCTGAAGTCAAGAAAATCTATTACAAACCCAAATAATAATCTGTCAATCAGGTTTGATAATGTTCCTCCAAGAATAAGCCCTGAAAATATCTGCAATGATTTTTTTTCTTGAATTTTATCATAATAAAATAAGATTATCCCAATGACAATTATTGAAAACCATATTAACAAACTTGTTTTGCCCTGCATTATTCCAAAACCAGCACCAAAGTTAGTTACATATGTTATATGAAAAATATTATTTATTACAGCTATGGAATCTCCAATATTCATGCTGTTTCTGATGAAAAACTTTACTACCTGATCTGATAAAACTATGGACAGAGAAATTAAAAAGAATATAAGGCTACTTTTTTTAGGAATTTTTTTTCTCATGAAAAACCTACTCTTTTGCAATTTTCTCCAGATTAGCAATCCGTCTGTCAAGGTCGTTCAGGATTAGCTTTATTGTGTCCAGCTTGGAAGATATAAGTTCTAATTCCTTGTCAGCTGTAGTTAATTGCTTGGTTTGCTTAAATGATTCTATGCTTGATGGTTTATTTGCATCAAAACCTGTCTGGTCAAGGGCAGATGTATCCTGAGAACCAAAGCTTTCATGTGTTGGTAATCCTGACCTGTCAAAAGCACTTTTTTCGCTGCCAGTCCCTAAGTTATCCTGTTGAATATCCGATATGTTACTTTCTGGCATTCCTGCCCTGTCATAACCCATATTTTCATTACCTAACCCCAAATTATCCTCTGCAGTAAAATAATTATCTTCAGAGGCCTTTTTTTTACCAAATGGAAGTCTGTCAAAAAAACTTATATTAATCACCCCTCATTGAGTCATTAATCTTGCTGATTGCCTTTTCTTTTGTCTTTTCAAACATATTCTTAATAAAGGATGTTGGAATTATTTTTATAAACTTAAATACAGCTGTTTCAGGATATACAATAATATTTTTTTCCTTATACTCGTTGAATATAAAAAACTGGCCTCTTTTTTCAATTGCCTCGCTGAACAAAATAGCAAAAACCTGAGACTTAAATTCTACATGGTCCCTAATGCCATAAATCGCAGGATCTACATTTGTTTTGCTTTTATACAATGTAATTGGGTCATTTGATTTCAGCACAGAGTAAAGAATATTTTTTGATACCTTTTTGCCAATAAAATCAAGCTCTTCATTATCAAAATCAAATGCCTTTATGTCAATTATAAACATCTTATAGTTATCACCAAGCATTTTTTTGTAGTCTTCTTTCTTGAAACTATTTTGGTATTCTGTAATTTGGCTTATTGTCAGAAATTCTGCCTCCTCTTCAAACTCTGCTACAATAAACCCAGAAACAATCTTTTCATTATCCTGCAGAAGCATAATCTTTGATTCGGTTTCCAGATTGTCCTTTAGTTCAACTGCATCATTATAGGTAAAAAAGCCAAAAATAGCAGTCAGCAAAAAACTAAGAATCAGTACAATAAGGATTGTTTTGAGAATAGTCTTCACAATCTTGAATATTATTATTGCAGCTACAATAAAAATAATTATAGTTATTATTGAACTTAAGTCCATTTTGCCTCTTTTTATATCTCTAAAACATATTTTTATTTAAAGCTTTTTGTTTTTATTGCTTTTAAGAGTGAATCATTTTTTCCATAAGGCTTTTTGCTGTAATGCCTTTTTGCATGCTCGACTATTAAGGCATGATACTCCTGATAAATTTTGAGATTTTTTGGAAGGTTGTTTTCAAATATTTCCTTTATTTTATTGTATGTTGCTGTTTTGTTTATTATGCCTAAATGTGAAAAAACCCTTTTTGTATAAGCATCAACAACAAATTCTGGCACTTTAAATGCATAAAGCAGTATTGAGTCAGCTGTTTCAGGGCCAATGCCCCAGACATTAAGCAGTTCATCTCTTGTTGGTGTTTTTCCTTTAAGATTAATGTAAAACTCTGCAAATATCTTCAGCTTTTTTGCTTTCTGGTTAAAGTATCCTGCTGGCTTAATAGCCTGCTTTAATTTTTCCAGATTAAGCTTTTTAATTGCCTCTGAGGTTAATGCCTTTAATTCTTTTAGATTTAATAGTGCTTTTTCAACCTGCGGCCAACTGGTGTTCTGTGTCAAAATAGCTCCAATGCAAATCTCAAACCTTTGTTTGCTATTTTTTGGGTAAAAATAATCATTTGGATGATATCCCTTTATAGCTCCAGTTTTAGTTGGGTTAATCCCCTTACAATTCAACAAAGGCCACCAGCCTTGAGGCCCATATAGTTTAAGAAGCATATTATAGATTTGATATATCTTATTCATTTATGCAGTCTTCTCCTTATAATTGCTCTCTTAAGTTTAAATGCAATTATCTTATGCGGGAATTTTCTTCTTAGGA
>JAFCBX010000069.1 GCA_017610505.1 Methanosarcinales archaeon
TGGCCAGCATTTTAGCAAAGAAAAAGTCTGTTTCTGCAACACACCTGCTTGTTGATATACCTGTTGGCAAAGGGGCAAAAATAAAGAGCAGGAAAAAGGCATTTCACTTAAAAAGGCTTTTTGAAGCAATATCAAAAAAGCTTGGAATAAAAATTATGGTTGTAATAACAGGCGGATCTCAGCCAATAGGGAATGGAATAGGCCCGGCATTGGAGGCAAGGGATGTTATTTGGGTTTTTGAAAATGATTTAAGACAGCCTCTTGATTTAAGGGAAAAATCAGTTAAAATGGCTGGATTGCTTCTTGAGATAGGGGGAAAGGCAAAAAAAGGAGCTGGCGCTAAAAAGGCACTGAAAATACTGGAATCTGGATCTGCTTACAGAAAAATGATGGAGATCATTAAAGCACAGGGCGGCAAGAAAATAAAAGCTGAGGATATAAATATAGGAAAATTTGCATATAACTTTAGAGCTAAGAAATCTGGGGTTATAACTCACATAGACAATAAATCAATCTCTAAAATAGCAAGGGCTGCAGGAGCCCCACTTGACAAGGGTGCAGGAATCTATCTACATAAGCATGTTAAAGAGCATATTAAAAGGAATGAAAAAATATTTACAATCCATGCTAAAAACAGGCAAAAGCTAAGTTATGCTGTCAATGTCCTCAAAAAAACAGATGGTATTATTATTAAGTAACTCTAATATCCATAATTTATTCTTTTTCATAAAAACTTAAAAAAATTTAGAAATGTTTATATATAACCAAATAAATAATTAACTCAATGAAACCAAAAAGAGTGCTGATAGCAAGTTTTGTTCTTATTTTTGTAGGCTTATTCTTCATATTAAATTTTGATGGAAATATAACAGGAGCAGCAGTTGGAGTCCCTTCAACTGCCTTAAGCCCAACATCAAGTGTACTGTTTGGGTTCTTCCTCATATGGATTGCTGGAATAATTCTTGTAGGAACAATTGACGAGAAGGTAACTATAGATGTTCTTAAAAAAAGAGAAAAAGAAATCCATGATTGGGCCATAGACCAGGATCTTGTATCTACAACAGCTCATTCAGAAGAAATAAAAAAAACCGGCAAAAAACTAAGCCAGCTAACAGATGAAGAAAAAGCAAAGGTAGCTGGGAAAATTATTGAAATAAGAGGAAAGGATTATACAGATTTCCTTGGTGTGAAGGCAGATAAATATTTTGGTAAACAAACATTAAAATATCTCTACTCAGAACACACCGGCGTGGATGAGGAGTATATTAAAAAGCTTGGAACCCTCTCAATACCAAATCTTTATGAAACCCAACAAAAAGGGGTTGCAAATATATCCCAAAGATTAAATAATTATGTATTGTCAGATATTGCAGGTGACAAAGAAAAAATTAATGCATTGGGCAGAGAATTCTCTGATAAAATGGGCGTTAAAAAAGACAAGGTAAAAGACATAGAAGATGTGAAGGGACTTTATAAGGTATTAAAGGAGAAGGAAAAAGGTAAGGAACTAGATAATGAACTAGACAAAATTTTAGAAAAATACAAAAAGTAGCTTAACTAAATATTCAACAATCTTCCATCAACTGTTATTCTTGGATTTCTAAAGACCTGGTCAAGATGGGTCATTGCGAATATAGAGCCGCCGAACCAATTGTTTGAGCCGAACGCAACATGGGCTGTCCCAAGGGCTTTCTCGTCAATAATTGTTGAGCCAATTATTTTTGCTTTTGGGTTCAGACCAATTCCAAATTCGCAGATCTTTCTTATGCCCCAGGGGTATTTGGAATTTCTTTCTGCCCATAAAAGGGTTTGTTCTAAAATTCTTGCTTCCTCTTTGCCCTGAATATCAATAAGGTCTCCATTCTTTATAATTAGGGTTATTGGATTTTTTATTATTGTAGTGCTGTATCTATTTCTTGAGCTTCCGTCAATAACAACTTTTCCATTAACTGATTTCTTCTTTGGTGGGAAATAGACCTCTCCAGCAGGAAGGTTTCCTCCGGTGCCCGGCTTTGCATAATTGCCGTCTGCAGATTTAATATTTGCAACATCAATTTTCATATGCAGGTCTGTTCCAGCTTTTGTCCTTACATGCAAATCTGTTCCCTTTTCAACAACTGATTTAAGTGCTTTGTGCTTTCTTTGTATTTTCGGGTAGTCTATGTTAATGGTTCTTATTAAATCCTTAAAATCAATTGTGTTTATATACCCCAGGCTTGGCGTTGTTGCAAACTTCATGTTTTTCTGTTTGCACAGGCGCCTGTAGCTTTTTGTAACACCCCTTAATGAGCCAAGCCTGTTAGACATAGCAAGAATAATAATGCTTCTCTCACCAAGATAATTAATTGCATCAACAATGCTCTTGTCTGCAAGATCCCCTCTTAATTTAGGCACCTGGAAAAAAAGCCTTGGGTGTAACCCAAGTTTTTTTGCTGCAAAATAATAAGAGCCAGCAAGCACAGCTGCTGCACGCTTCCTATCATAACCAGTATCACCTATTATTAAGATGCTTTCATTCTTTGCCCTTAGGCAGTCTTTAAAAACTCCCTTAAGATAAGTAGAATAAGTTTTGCAGGTGCCTAATAGGTTCTTTTTTCTAAGCCAATCAATACAAGCCCTTGAATCCACTTTAACACCTCAAGAATAAATTTAACTTACTTGTTTTTAAACTTTTTGATTAAATGGGTTTATCAAAACCTAAATACAACATTAATTTTATAAGAATCTGCTTTAAAGAATTCCTTGCAGAATTCTGCTGCCTTTTTTGGCCCATATTCCTTGCAACTAAATATGTCTATGTAGACCGCATTGTTCTGAATTGGGAGGTGGCCTGAAATAAGAGAGGTTTCTATGAGCTGTGTGAATGAGTATCCTGCAACCCTTTCTTCCTCACCAAAATTAACAATCTGCGGCTCCCCAAACCTTTTCATGTCTATAAGCTTACAAAGTTTTACTATAAACTCCATTATTTTTTCCTTGCTGCATATTGTTTTATGGTCACAGTTTTTGAGGTCAACACTAGTATAAAGTCCCCATGGCTTAAGCTTTTTGTATTCCTCTAAAATTTCCTTGTCTGATTTTTCCTGCAGTTCCTTTATTTCCATATGAAGAAAAATCCATTAAATTATAAAAAACTATCGAAACCTTTAAATAATTCAATCAAAATAAAACCTATAACATGAAAGAATTAAAGTTATGTGGAAATATGAATGACTTCTTTCTAGATATATTCTTATTAACAACACGCCAGTAATTTTTATTCTTAACAACAAAGTTTAAATACTATTTTATTGTTTATTAAAAATATAATGATTATGGAGGAATATTCAAATGATAAAAATAAAATTTCCAGATGATTCAAAAAAAGAATATAAAAAAGGAATAAGCGTGATAGAAGTAGCAAAAAGCATAGGAAAAAAGCTTGCAGATGATGCAATCGCAGCAAAGCTCAACAATGAACTTGTTGACCTTAACACAAAAATAGATAAGGATTCAAAGCTAAGGATAATAACCTTTAAAGATGATGAAGGCAAACTAGTTTTCAGGCATTCCAGTGCCCACCTTATGGCCCAAGCAATCAAAAACCTTTTTCCAAAGGCAAAATTTGCCATAGGCCCAGCAGTAGATGAAGGATTCTATTATGACATTGACTATGAAAAAAGTTTTACACCAGAAGACTTTGTAAAAATTGAACAGGAAATGAAGAAGATAGTTGATGAAGACATAAAAATAGAAAGAGAAGAACTGTCAAAAAAGGAAGCATTAAAACTTTTCAAGGACAATCCCTACAAAACAGAATTAATAAAAGAGATTGAAGATGAGAAAATAAGTATCTACAAGCAGGGAAATTTTGTAGATTTCTGCCGTGGCCCACATGTTCCATCAACAGGAAAACTAAAGGCCTTTAAATTAACAAAGCTTGCCGGAGCTTATTGGAGGGGAGATGCAAAAAACAAGCAGCTGCAGAGAGTTTACGGAATTTCATTCCCAGACAAA
>JAFCBX010000070.1 GCA_017610505.1 Methanosarcinales archaeon
GAGGTAAAAAATGACCACAATAAAATATAATAATAAGGAAATATTTTTTGGTATGTGGGATACATTCAACCTAAATGAAGTAGTTGAGGAATTCAATAAAAAACATAATCTTAACCTAAGGCTAGTAAACTAGGAGCAAAACAAAATGATAACAAATAAAAAAAAGCTAATAATTATTGGAGGTTTAGCTCTTCTTTATATTCTAGGGGGTGGTTGTGACCCCATAACTTATGCACAAGAAGTACCAACAATTGATGAACAAAGTGGAGAAATATCTAACCAATCAGACATTAGTGACAAAATAGAAGATAATGACAAAATAGAAGAAATAGAACAACCAGAATACTTAAAGGAACTTAGTGATGAAATAAACAAGATGTTTCAGGACTATCTGGAAAATAGCCTTGAAATAGGCGGAAAACCAGCTTATTCAAAAATAATAAACGGACGAGTGTGTTATTTTGTTGAAGGTTTGGATTGCCCACTTGGGAAAATTGAATTTGGGGAAAATATCCAACACAACCTTACAGCAGGTATAAATTATGGAATATCACAAGGTTTTAAAGATATGGTGTCTATATTTGGTTATACCCCAGAAGAGATAAATATTCTTAAAAACACCATAGAAACAGAAGGAGAAAAAACATTTATCTATGTCAAACTAAAAGATATAGAGGATACAAAATCATCTGCACAAAATAAGGAGGAATAAAAATGGCAAAACAACCAAAATATAGGTCAGTAAAACAGCAGGAAGAAATGAGATCAAGAGAAGAATTTAGAGAAACATTTAAACCAAAAAAATGGTATCTTCTATATGACAACACACTTACATCTGAAAACCCTTATCAGGGTAAAAATCAACTCAGTAATGTTGTTGATGAAAGAAAGAGATTCCTGAGGGAAACACACAGACTATAATCTTCAAGCCACAAAGTATTTAATTTATCTTGTTTTACAAAGCTTGTTGATAATTTAAGACAAAATGCTACACATAAAAAACAATATTAAAGAGCAGATGTCAAGTATTGCTGTACTGACTGAGATAGTAAAGAATATGGAAGTTCCAGAGGGCATATTAACACATGTTCTTGAGACACACCAAGACAACTATGGTCAAGATTATCACTATGATGTCTGTGAATTTCTTGCAGAATCGATTGAGTTTTCAGATAAAGGAGGTTTTTACCTATTGGGTATAAGCAAAACCCTTATGAATGATGCTATTTTCAAAAAAGTAGCAAGTTATGAATCTCTTACTCTATCAAACCTTGGTCTGGCAGGAAGGTTTAATGCCCAAAGAAATGCTGAAATAGCTAAAAATTATTCTTCTCTTCTTACATCCTTTTGCAAAAAGCAGAGCACAATAATATCTGAAAAAGAAGATGATATTGTTTTTAGTAATGCATATAAGGTTTATTTAAAGATGCCTCTAAATGAAAACAAATCAATTGAGGAAGAATATGACAACAGCTTGGATTTATTGAGTGAAAACAAATCAATTGAGGAAGAATATGACAACAGCTTGGATTTATTGAGATATCATATAAACTTAAGTAAGGACATCTATGACGATATTGCAAAAAAGCATGAATTTATTTTAAATAATTTTTCTTACCTCAAGGAAATATTAGTAAAATATTTTAAAAAAAAGCAAAGCGCAGAAAACTTAATAGATAGCACTAACCATCAAAATTATACTGCCCTCTCTGATTTAAAAAACAGAGGTTTAAATGGTATTTTAGATGGAATAAAGCTTTTAGGGATATATTCAAAAAAAGGTGAGAAGATTAATTCTAAGAAAGTGCAGGAAACAATAAAGAAAATACATCAAAATTATGAGTTTATAACAATTGATACAAAAGGGATAGAACAAGAAATTAAAAAACTTTTCAAGAACTACAATATTTAAAACAGATTAGAAAACCTTTTATAATAAACTTCTTTTATTTCTCGTTATGGAATATGATTTAGAGTTAGAAAGAGTTATTGATAAAATTAACAAGGAAAAGGCCAATCTAGTCTGCATACAGCTTGCAGATGGCCTAAAGCCAAAAGCAAAACTAATACAAAAAGAGATAGAAGATAAAACAAAATCAAAAGTAATAATCTGGGCAGGCTCCTGCTTTGGTGCATGCGATATTCCTTTAGAGGTTGAAAAGCTTGGTGTTGATTTGTTGATTCAGTTCGGCCACAGCACCTGGCAATAACAATATCTTTTTATATTAGCTATTTTTTTTAAAAAACATGCAATTGATAAATTATTCCTTAATCTCCCTTATATCCTTCTCAGGCCTTTTGGTTGGGATGATTCTGGCATTTACAGCTAAAGAGGAGCTGGGGCCGGGAAAAAAATATTTCTTGTTATTGCAGAAACTTACACTATTACTGATTCTTATTTTTTTACTGAATTTTTTTAACATAAACCTTTATTTAAGAATAACAATATACTTTTTATTTATTTTTTTAATGACAATAAACATCAAAAGCCAGATAATCTATCCAATTCTTGGAGTTGTATTTTTCCTGAGCTCAGAGGACATAAATTTATTTATAACAACATCCATCCTGATATTTTTTTATGGCTTTCCAACAGGCTCTTTGTTTGCAAAAAAGCTTATCAAGAGGAAGAAACTGGTCGTCCTTAAGAACATATTATTGACTTATTTCTGGTTCATATTGATTGCTATTGTTTTGAAGTTATTAATATAAGACCCTAAAAAAGGCTTTCAAGCCACAGCTCAAGGCTGTAAAGAAGGGATATCATTTTTTGAGGAAAACTAAACTTGGCAAGAGTTATTGAAAAATATCTTCTTGTTTCATACTTCTTATTGTTATTATCCTCATATTTTACTATTATTTTGAAGTCATTTCCCCCTTCATGCAGCACCCTTGAGTTAAGATTTATATTAAATATTCTATTACTATCAAGGCTGGTTAGAGTCCATTTTTCAGAGAAATCATTTTGCAGCAGAATTATCTCAACATTTTTTGGAATAGAATAAGATAACTTATTCAAAATAAAGCTTATTGAGTAATTCTTATTAAATGAAATTTCTATTGGATAAGTAAGATTAATTATTCCTGCATCTGGATAATCTAAGGTGTTATAAGTTAAATAAGATATTTTTGACAGTCTATCACTTTTCGCTATTACAATTGTTTCTTTTTTCCCAATTCCCTTAGGCTTTGTTAAAAAATCAATATTTCTTTCCTGTGATATCCCCAGGTTAAGGATTTTACAATCATTTTCCAAACAGATTTTTATATTATTAAGAAAGATATTGCCTGTATTCTTAATAGAGCAATTAACTATTACGGTTTCATCAATATAATAATTATCTTTATCTGAATTGCATTTTAAATCAACTCTCCTTGAGTAAGTTTTTAACTTTTCATCTATTTTGTCCGCAAGGATATCATCAATAGCTGATTTGCTAAACATTAAATCACCAAATTTTGATTTAAAGCTTGATGTTGATGAGATATTGCTTATGTCATACACACTTACAGGCAAGGTGTATATATAATTTCTTTTAAGGTCTTCTGTTAACCTTACTATCCAGTAAACCTTTCTTATTTCATTAGGAATTAGCAGTATATTCTTTTTGCTACTTTCAATAACATCTAGTTCAAGGGGGGCTGAAAGGCGCAAGGTTATTGGCATGTAGTAATTGTTTAGGTTCTCAATAGCTGCTTCCACAAGATTATAAGAGCCAAAACCAACATTGTTCTTGAGAATATCAGCATTAATCCTAATAAGTGGCTCTTTTATTCCACTAACCTTTTTTATTTCTGCACTTATATCAAGTTTTTCTGGACTGACATCAAACTTGCTTCCTTTCCACTCATAGCTTGTTGATGTATTTCCTGAATCTGATGATGTTTTTAGTTTTATATGGGATGGATTAATAAACCCAAACTCACCATAAGTTGGATCAAATGGAACCCACCCATAACCTGGAAAATAAGCCTCTGCCCATGCATGGTTTCCAAAACCCTCTAATTCAGGAATATTAGAATAAGCAACACCTGAAACATATCTTGCGGGAATTCCCAAAGCACGGCATAATGCAATAAACAGGGATGAGAATTCATCGCATGTTCCAATTCTGTTTTTCAAAATCCATGATGCTCTTTCAGTTGAGGCTCCGTATTTGATATTATACTCAATATTTTTGCTTACCCATTCCGCAATCTTATGGGTTATTACATAAAGGTCATCCTCACCTTCTGCAAGCTCTGATGCAACCCTTATTATGTTTTCATTCAAATCAATGTTTTTTGTTGGTTTTGTGTATTTTACATATTCCTTATCAAGATTTTTTAATGGGAATTTTACTTTGCTTGTTATTTTTTTAAGCTTGTTTTCTGTTTCAACATCTGAGTTTAATAAAAAATAAAGTTTTTTTTCATCTGGATGTTCCCATTTGAATTCAATTATGTCGTCTTTTTTAAAGGAGTTAGGACTTGTTTCTAGTTTGATTAATCTCTGCTGAAAATCATCTTCTGGAAAAAAAGAAAGCATTGCCTTGACATAATCAACATAATAATCCTCGCTTTCTGGAACAATATTCATGCCTGATGAAATATTTAGTTCAATGAGCACTTTCTCACTTTTGTAGAGCCATGAATCATCTGCTAAACACAAGGGAGTTAGAAATAATACAATCACTAAACTTAAAATAACCCCTTTTTTCATAATTTTTTGATATTGCCTTTGCTTTAATATTTTTCTCTTTTTTTAAACCAATTATTAATAGAAATATAAAGCGCCGAGGGGGGGACTTTCACCAGCTTTTGCAGCCAATTTGATTTTTGGCTTGATTTTAATCCAACGCTCACATTTCTTGCGAGCGTTAGCGAGCGCGTCCAGCTTTATGCTGGACATGCGTGCCAGCTTAGCAAGAAGCTGTTTTGAACCCCCGTGCCCCGAAGGACAAAGGATTAGCAATCCTTCGCAATGGCCAGACTATGCGACCTCGGCATAAAACAGAGTTTTCTCTTTTTCTTTATAAATCTTATTAATTTTTATTTTTATAAAAATAAAGGGTTTGATTAAATACTCAAATTCACTTTTTAGTAATTACAAACTTTTATATAATAGAAAGCTAATTAACTGGAATAATGCCAAAAAAAGTCCAAGCTTCAACAGAATACATTCTTGTATCAGCATTAATACTCCTTATAATCCTGCCAACTATATATCTTTTTTACAGCTATTCCCACAAGTCAAGCGAGGAGATAAGGCGAAGCCAGGTTAACAAAGTAGGCACAGACATAGTTGATGCTGCAGAGCAAGTATATTACCTTGGAGAGCCCTCTAAAACAACCCTTGATGCAATAATGCCAGATGGTGTTGAAAAGATAGAGATATGGCACAACCAGGAGCTTGTATTCTTTTTAAATGATGGCACAACTAATAATTTGTGCACTGAGCAAACTGAGCGCTGCCATTATAATTTTAACAAAACAATAATCTCTCAAGGGTTAAAATATATAACAATCGAATCAAAAGGGGACTATGTGATTATTGGCGGAGGAGATGAGGAAGTAGCAGGGCCTGCAGCAGGGCCTCTAGTCTGTATTGATCTTGATGGAGATGGTTATGGAGTATGCCCAAATTGTAATATAACTACGGGATGCAAATTTGATGGGCATGATTGTGATGATGATCGTATTTTAATTTATCCGGGAGCAACCGAAGTTTGCAATGGGGTGGATGATGACTGTGATGATATAATAGACGGTATAACCCAACCATGTTATACTGGTCCAGACGGTACAGAAGGTGTAGGAGAATGCCTTGCAGGAGAACAAACCTGTTCTGCTGGCACATGGGGATCATGCATTGGAGAGATAATCCCTGTTGCAGAAATTTGTGATGATTCAATTGATAATGATTGTGATGGAAAAAATGATACTTTAGATCCAGATTGCTTTGAATGCACACCACTAATTGAAACAATGTCATGCCCAAAAGATATGGGTGTTTGCTTTGGCTCGTTTCAGACATGCACTGCTGGGGGAACTTGGCCAGGATGCGATGACCTTGACTATTCAGCATGGAATTCAAGCTATGAACCAATAGAAACAAAATGTGATGGATTTGATAATGACTGTGACGGTTCTATAGATGAAGAAGATGACATGACTAATCCATTTAATCCAATCCAAGATGGAGTATGTTTAGGCTCAACACAATCATGCATTGCAGGAATCTGGCAAGATAATTATGGTGGAGTTGCAAATTACGAAGACCCAGAAACAAGCTGCAGTGACGGCTTGGATAATGATTGTGACACAGAATCAGACTATGATAGCCAGGATGGAAGACATGGAGATAGTAATTGTAAGGTTGCTGTAACAGCAATAGCTGTTTCAGATTCAAGTCCAATTGAAAATACAATAATAGAAGTTAGCTGTACCTCAAGTGTTGCTGGTGTTAATAGCATAAAAGCCTCTATTGATGGTGCAACCTATCCATGGAAAAGTTGGTCTGGTAACATAGCTAAGTTTGATTGTAATGTTGGTGGAGCTGGAACGAAAACAGTACTCTGCTCTGTTGATACAACAAAATCTTATCAATCTGGATCTGATCAAACAACTACTATTACAGTAAGACCTTCTGAGTGTTCTGGTTATACAACTAGTTCAAATTGTGGAGCAGATACAAGGTGTGATTGGTGTCCTGAGTGTAGTGGAACTAAATATAGTGGTGATGTAAGTAGATGTGTAGATACAGGAGTTTGCTCTTATTATTGCTGGAAAGGTAAATGTGGTGCTCTTTGTGATGAAACACAAGGCCCCACAACACAGGATCATTATGAGCAGTCAGGTGATGAATCACCAACAGGAACAGAAGAATGTGATTTAAGAGATTATTACTGTACTGCAGATTGTGGAGAAACATATACTGATATTTTCCAGTATTCTTGCGGAACATGTAAGTATATTTCTACAAGTTCTTGTACTGGAACAACATTAGGTAGCTGTACTAATTATGCTGCTGGAACATCCTGCGGAACCAATCTAGAATGTGATGGAAATGGAAACTGTTTAAGTACTTGTGTATGCTCTTCAGGACCCTGCTGTGATGGCTGTTATTATAAAGCAAGCGGAGCACAGCCAACAGGATATACAGATGACACAAATGGCTTCTGCACAGGCACAAATGGTGCAACCTCAACAAGCTATGTTTATACAAGAGATTATTATTGTAATGGTGTTGATGCTGATGAACACCATACAAATACAAAGAGAGACACCTGTGGAACATGTGAATATTGCACTAACAATGACCTAACCTGCAATTATTATTCTTCATCCACTGAATGCAGCGCTTTGCAGGATTGTGATTATTTAAACAATTACCACATAACTGGAACACAAAGTGCAGCATCAACAAGTTATTGTAAGTATGCAGACTATAATGATAATTATAGGTATTGTAATGGTGCAGGTTCTTGTTCTTCTTTAACATGTCCTCTTGGCTCTGATACAACAACAGCCACAGCAGGGATATGTGAGTATATCAGCGGCTGCTCTGGCTCTACACCAGGAACAGTAAGTAATTATGCTACTGGAACATCCTGTGGAACTAATATGATATGTATATTCACATATGGTCCAGAATGTGTTTCTATATAATTATTTTTTTGGTTTAAATATAAATTCTTTGTTAATGCTAATACTTTAACTTACTTCTTAGTAAGCGCAAACCTTTATATATATAAACAATATTATTTAAAGTGATAATGAAAAAAGTCCAAGCTTCAACAGAATACATTCTTGTATCAGCATTAATACTCCTTATAATCCTGCCAACTATACATACTTTTTACAGTTATTCTCACAAGTCAAATGAGGAGATAAGGCAAAGCCAGGTTAACAAGGTAGGCACAGACATAATTGATGCTGCAGAGCAAGTCTATTACCTTGGAGAGCCCTCTAAAACAACCCTTGATGCAATAATGCCAGATGGTGTTGAAAAGATAGAGATATGGCACAACCAGGAGCTTGTATTCTTTTTAAATGATGGCACA
>JAFCBX010000071.1 GCA_017610505.1 Methanosarcinales archaeon
AGAAATATGTGATGAGCTTGACAATGACTGCGATGGCTTAATAGACGAAGATGGAGTCTGCTGGGAATGCACTCCAGGAGAAACAGATACAAAACAGTGTGGCCAGACAGATGTCGGCGAATGCTCTTATGGAACCCAGACAAGAACATGTGTATGCGGACAATATTGGACTGATTGGAGCGAATGTGAGGGAGCAGTTTACCCAACAGTTGAAATCTGCGATGGAAAAGATAATGACTGCGATGGTTTAATAGACGAGGATGGAGTTTGTGACACTCCACCAGCAGATGATAAATCTGTTTTAGGAATGACAAGATTTAGCATAATAAATGATGATTACTTATATCCTGGAAATAGTATTATAATCCTTGCAACTCTTAAGAACAACTCTTAAGAACAATGGCGATGTTAATTTAGATAACATAAGATTAACTTTTGTTGTTCCTGAATTAGACATGAGAAAAAGAATAGGTCCTTTTGATCTTAAGCGCAACAAAGAAATAACTAAACTAATAATACTTGACATACCTTATTGGGCAGAGCCAGGCTATTATGATATAAGGGCAACTGCATCAAACGGAGATGTAAGGAGAGTAAAACACAGGGAGATAGTTATTCATAACTAATGCATAGTTATAATTTGTGATTACTCTTATATACTTAAAAACCAAAAGGTTTATATATAAGTTGTAATTACATAATAACAACAATAGAGATTTTATATATAATCTCTTATATTAAATAACAAAATTTGGGGGTAAAAAATGAAGAATACAATAAGTGTTTTATTGGCAATATTTCTAGTTAGCTTTTTAGCTATTGGCATGGTAAGTGCATTGCCTACAGTTAAACAAGTTAAGATAGACGGTGACGTCTTTGAAACCGGAGACTCACTGGAAGTTGAAAGAGGGGCTGAGATTGACATAAGGGTTAAGGTAGCAGCAGAGAGTGGAAATGAAGAAGACATAGAGATTACAGCAGAGGTTTTAGGTTATGAATATAATGATCATGAGCCAATCTTTGATAGGGTTCATACATTTGACCTTGATAATGGCGACACAAGCTATAAAGATCTTACATTAAACTTGCCAGATAAAATGGACAGGGACTATTATGATTTAAGGGTAACTGTTGGTACAAGAACAGGCTCTGCATTTGAGGGTCTTTACAGATTACACCTTAAAGGTGTTAAGCATTCTTTAATAATAAGAGATGTTGTTTTCAATCCAGAACCAAGTGTTGAGAGCGGAAGAGCATTACTCACAACTGTAAGGGTAAAAAACATTGGAGAGAAAGATGAAGAGAGCGTAAAGGTTAAGGTAACTATTCCAGAACTTGGATTATCAGCATCAGATTATATTGATGAGATAGAAGAAGGTGAATCAGAAACATCTGAAGAATTATACATGAGAATACCAGAATGTGTTGAAGCAAAAGACTACAAGGTTAAGATAACTGTTGAATATGACGAAGGATATGAAACTGTTTCAACAGAGAAGATGATAACTGTTACAGGAGATGTTTGTGCTGCAGAAGAGCCAGTTGAGAAGAAAACAGTAATAACAGTTGGTCCGGAAACACAGGATGTTGCTCAGGGTGCAAGTGTTATATACCCATTGACAATAACAAATGCAGGAAATACAGCAAGAACATATGTTGTAAGCATTGACGGAACAGAAACATGGTCAACTGTTGAAGTAACACCAAGCAACCTTGTTGTACTGAATGCAGGAGAGTCAAAGGCTGTTTATATTTCACTGACAGCAGATGATGATGCAACAGCTGGAGAGCACATGTTTGTTCTTTCAGTAAAATCAGGCGACAAAACATTAAAGCAGGTAACTCTTAAAGCAGATGTTACAGGAGAAAAACCTTCAGGAATGTTAAGCCTAAAGAGAGGACTTGAAATAGGAGTTATAATCCTAGTAGTTCTTCTTGTTATCTTGGGTTTGATAATAGGATTCAACAAGCTTAGAGAAAGAGAAGAAGAGCCTGAAGAGTCTGAGAAGGGAGAAACCTATTATTAATTTTTTATTTTTTTAACTTTTTCTTTATTTTTACTTTAATCAAATTCGCAAGATTTTCGAATTATTTCTCACTAAACATATAAACAAGTTTCTACTCTTGTTCTTGATGGCAGAAAAACTTTATCTTGATACAAACATATATTTAGATTATTTTGAGAACAGGCATGACAATATAAGGCCACTTGGTTTTTTTGCATATAACTTAATTAGAAGATGCATTGAGGGTGAGGTCAAACTAATAATGTCTGATTGGGTTATTGAGGAATTTGGAAAAATTGGAGATGCTTATAAAATAAATGATTTAATTAGGACATTAAAAAAACACGGCTCACTATTAATGGTAAGAACTAATTCTCAGGATTTATCAAAATCAAGGAAATACAAAAACAAACCAGATACACTGCATGCTATTCTGGCAATAAAAACATGTGCAGATTATTTTGTGACAAGAAATATAAAAAACTTCCCGAATTTTCAGAATTCAATAAATATAGTTCTTCCTGAAAACATTTAGACTACATCAGGATTTATCTTCAGTCTTTTGAATATCTTATCAGATTTTCTCTCACTGAAATTCTCAAAAAGCTCCTGCTTTTCTTTCCTAGTAAGCCTCTTTGTTTTTTCCATTGAAGCAAAGTTTCTTTCAAGCCAAACCAGGGCTTTTTTCTTTTTATATTCCCATATGGTATTTCTAAGGGACTCTTTTATTAAATCCTGTATGTTGTTAAATCCAAATTCCTTTGCTATACACATTGATTCTTTTATTAAGTTATTACTCATTCTTAAATTAATCAGTTTATTTGCCATAGTTCATGTAAACAATAAGACATATTTAAATGTTGTGTTTTGAAAGCAAATGAAAGCACATTTATTACAAAAATATTCCGGAATTTTATTGGTTAGACATAATTAAAATAAAGAAGTAAGAGACTTAATCTAACTTTATACCAAACTTTTTAGCAAATTCTTTACCAACTTCTTCTCTGATTTTTCTTTCTTCTTTGTAGCTTGTCTTTGTTTTTGCTTTACCAAAGTATTTCCTAAGCTCATCTAGTGTTTTTTCTTTTCTGGCTTCTTTAATTTTATTCCTTATTGCTTCCCTTATGAACTCGGTTTTTGTACCATAATCTGGCCTGATAAAGATTTCTATCTCTCTGGCCATTATATCCGGCACTTTTATTGTAATTGATTCCATCGTAAGACTAAGTAAGACTAAGTCTTATTTAAGTTTTTCGCTTATTTTTCTGCAAGAATTTTGCTATTAGGATAAATTTATATTTAGTACCTAGAAATTCAAATCCTAATTAATCCAGCAACTCTTAAGAGCTCATAAGCTATCCCAAATATAAACAAAAGAATTAATATCCAGCTTGTTATATTGTTTTTTTTAATGCTGTATTCCGGCTTTCTGTTGCCGAGCTTTTTTGCCTTTATGTACATGATAACTATTAGTATTCCCATGAGACCGCCTGAGACAGAGCCTGCAACACCAATGGTTCTCACAAAGCTTTTCACTCCAAGCATGAAAATAACCAATGGAACAGAGCATGTTAAAAACCATGATGAAAACTTATCTATTTTATAGTCATATTCAAACATTTCTTTGAGGGAAAAGGCTAATATTAAGAAGGAGCTCATCATTGCTATTATTCCAAACAAGGTTCCAAAGACAAGCATGTTGTAGCCAAGGGCATTGCCAAGGCCAAGTATTGCGCCATCTGTTGTGTTTATGCCTGTTACTCCAACAACAACAGCTGCAAAGATAATATATGTTACTAAGGGTATAAGGCACCCAATGATAATTGCTTTTTTTAGATAGGTCTTGTTTTCCTTAAGTTCTTCTTTCATTTCAGGGATGGATACTACTCCAAGAAATGCGAAAAGTATAACTCCATATGGCAGGAAAAAAGAACCTGGATTAAAAGAAGTCAGGTTATTTGTGTTAATATTGGGCAGTGCAAAAAGGCATATTAAAAATATTACTCCAAGCAGTATTGATACCATAAGGATCTCTGATTTTTCAAGCACATTGAGCTCAAAATAAACTAAAAAAGCCATAAGCCCAAAGAATATTAAGCTGTATGTAAAGGGATTTCCTCCAAAATAAGTGTTGAATAATGCATTAAGAAAATGCCCTTCTTTTATTGTGTATGCTACCAAAGCCCCGTAAATAACAAAAACCATTTTTTTCTGCATAGCCAACTAGCTGATGATTGCCTTTTGTCCTTAGAACAACCTCCCCAAGGTAGAGGTGCATAATAGCCATTACAATTCCTATAAGAACAATGTCTGTAACCCCTATAATAAAGCCTGCCTTTGCAACAACATAAGGAATGCCTAAGATTCCTGCGCCTATGATACAGCCAAT
>JAFCBX010000072.1 GCA_017610505.1 Methanosarcinales archaeon
CATAGATTCTGTTACAAGCTCTCCAACCCTGCTTACTTCATCTAATGTTAAGTCAGATCCTCCTGAGATATGTATTAATGCTCCTGTTGCACCCTCATAACTTATATCTAATAATGGGTTTGCAAGAGCGCCTCTTACTGCTTCGTCAACCCTGTTCCCTGTGTCAGAAGAGCCAACACCTATTGCTGCAACACCTCCATTGTTCATTATTGCCTTTACATCAGCATAATCGAGATTAACCAAAGATGGAACAGCTATTGTTTCAACAATCCCTTTTATCATTGTTGCTATCAATTCGTTTGCGACTGCAAATGCCTGCTGTACTGGAAGATTTCCTGCAATGTTAACTAAGCGGTTGTTGTCAATCACTATAACTGTATCAGCATTCTGCCTTAATTGCTGTAATCCAAACTCTGCCTTATCAACCCTTGCTCTTTCTATGTTGAATGGCATTGTAACTGTTCCAATTACAATTGCACCAACTTCTTTTGCAATCTTTGCAATTACTGGAGCAGAACCTGTTCCTGTTCCTCCACCCATTCCAGCACATATAAATATCATATCAACTCCTTTAAGTGAATCTTTTATGTCATTAATAGATTCATTTGCAGCCTCTGCACCTTTTTTTGGGAACCCTCCGCATCCAAGACCGCGAGTAATATTTCTTCCCATCAATATTTTTCTGTCTGATTCTGAAATATCAAGATGCTGCTGGTCTGTATTGGCAGCTATTATTTCAGCTCCCTTAATGCCCTTTCTGTAGAGCCACGAAACCATGTTATTGCCTGCTCCTCCAGCACCAAACACCTTTATGTTTGCCTGTCCTACCATTGATTCAATCTTATTTTCTTCAGAATTCTTTAGTGCATTTTCGATGATAAAATCCATTTTTTCCTCCTTTTTGATATCCAAAATTGTATACTGATATATTTTAAACACATCTTATATATAAATATTTCGTTTTTGTATACTTTATTAGACGAGAACTACGAAAAAACTAATTTAATTTAGTTTTGTAAGTACAATTATACAAAAAGCAACATTTATATATTAGTATAAATTAGTAAGCTGGAGGGGGTGTTAAAATAGTAATATTATTTGACAGATTTAATTTATCTGATGATATCTTTGAAGTAATCTTTGCCACGAAGCAGCAGAAGATAGTTGCTAAACTATTGATACAACACATGAAGGAGAATGGTGGTGAAATAGGTAAGACAGAAATGTCCTTATTTGCAACAAAACTTCATGAGGGTAATCTTATTGCAGAGATTGACGAGCCACCATACAAGGGCAAGAAAGTAAAACTTTCATATAATAAAAGACAGTTCTATGATAGAATTCTAACTCCAATGAAAAGCATGGGCCTTATTTATTATGACCTTTACAAAAAGACATATAAGATATCTGAAGCATTTAACAAGGAACTTGTGAAAATTGGGCTTTTATGGCTGAAAGAACTAAGAAAGCCTCCTTTAAATATTAAAAAAAGTTAATCAGAATTTAGTTAATATAATAGCTTTCTCATCAACAAGAATTGTGTGCTCTGCCTGGCTTACAAGGCCATTGTCCCTATCAGCTAAAGGAGGATATCCTTTGATTACCCCTAAATTTTCTAACTGCCTTAATGCAAGATTCACCCTGAATAAAGAAAATTTTTCCTCAAGCCACCACTTTGCAAAAGGAAGCCCCTTATAATTTTCTATTTCTTTAAGAATCTTCCTTGTTGTCATATCTCTTACTGGCTTTTTTTGAACAAAAGAAAAAACAGCCGGATTAGATGTCTCAATGACAATTCCATGGCCATTTGTTGCAAAGGGCTCTATAGCAAAAATATCTCCATTCTTAATTTCTGTTTCATCACCATTATCATAATTTGGAATAGTTGGCTTTGTGTGGACTTCAAATTTTCCAAGGCCATGGCCGCTCAAATTTCTTACAGGAGCAAATCCATAATTCATTATTGTTTCCTGTATTTCCCGCCCTATTTCTGCAAGGGTTATTCCTGGCTTTATAATCTTTATAGCATTATTCAATGCACCTCTTGATGCCTTTACTAAATCGCTATTCTCTCCTGAAAGGTCTACAGTGCATGCATTATCTCCAATAAAACCATTAACATGTGCTCCTACGTCAAGCTTCATAATCTGATTATCAAGAACAGGATTATTATTTTTTGTTGGGCAGAAATGTGCTGCTATCTGGTTCATTGATACCTGGGAAGGAAAAGCTATTTCTCCTCCTAAGCTGATAATTTTTTTATCAGTTTTCCTGGCAACATCAAGAAGGTTATTGCCTTTTTTGATAAGGCTTTTTCCATAATCTAAAGCTTGTGCACTTATTTTGCATGCTTTTTTCCAGTCCTCTAACTCATTTTTATTCAATTCATTTGCATTCATAACTCAAAAAAAGATTTTTGTTTTATAAAAAGCTTTTGAATTAAAACAAAACACTTAAATAATATTTATTATCACACTTAACTAAATCGTTTAATGAGTTCTATTTTACGAATAAGGAGGTTTTATTATGGCAATAAAAGAAGGAAACAAAATAAAAGTTGAATATGAAGGAAAACTGGAAGACGGAACAGTCTTTGACAGCTCAGAAAAGCATGGAAATCTTTTGGAATTTGAGGTAGGTGCAAAGCAGGTCATAAAAGGATTTGAAGATGCTGTTATAGGAATGGAAAAGGGAGAGGAAAAAGAAATAACCTTAAAGCCATTAGAAGCTTATGGAGACCATAATCCTGAATTAGTGAAAAAGGTTCCAAAAGAGCACCTTCCAAAAGACAAAGAGTTAAAAACAGGTATGATGCTGCTTATGAAACTTCCAAATGGAACACAGATTCCTGCAAAGATAACAGAAGTTGGTGATAAAGAAGCGACTCTTGACTTAAACCATCCTTTGGTTGGAAAGACCCTGATTTTTAAGATTAAGATTGCAGATGTTTCTTCTTAATTTAATTTTTTAAACAAGAAATTACATCAATGCGCTAAACAAAGTAATCAATATAATCATGATTGCAAGTATTAGGTAAGAAATTTTTTTAATCATTTTAGTATATAATAGCTACAAGAACTCTTTTTATCTGATTGAACCTTATCTTCCCAGGATCAGGGCTCTGGTTGTTGTCACCTTTAACAATGCAGTACCATCCATTGTTGTCTTTGTTTATTTTTATTACCCTGTGGATTATTGTACCTTCTGCATAGTCTGACTTATATGAGACTCTATCCCCAACACGTATATCATAAGTTGATTTTGGAATAATTTCTATTGCATTGGCTTTTTCATCAAGCACAGGATCCATTGAATTTGTATTGGTAAAAGAAGCCCACTCAGCATCTTTTAGGTTGATAATAACCTTATTATTGTATACCTTGATCTGGTCTTCCTTTATCCAGTCACCTGGAGAATCTTTTTCTATACCATCCTGGAATAATGATAAAGGACGCTCTAAAGAATTCAGCTCGCTGTATGCATCATTAAGTATTAAGCCTAGCATGAATGCAAGCAATACAGTGATAATTTGTTTCTTGTTTATCATAATATCCCTAATCTAACTAAGAAGTAGTAACACTACTATATAAATCTTTCTATTTTTTAGTTATTAAGAAGTAGTAAATATTATTTTATAACTTTATAACCCAACTTTTGATATCTATTTCTGTGAGGGTTTGCTTCATCCCCAATTTCTGGAGTTGAATGTACATATTTTTTTAGATAATTTAATGTTGATTTTATAACAACCTTCGTACCATTAGCAATAACTTCTAGTCTACTCTTTGGTTCCTTACCAACTTTATTTAAATTGTAATGATTACCAATAAAATATTTATCTAAAGGACCTTTTAGCATTTTGTATCATTATAACTAAAAGAATAACCACTAT
>JAFCBX010000073.1 GCA_017610505.1 Methanosarcinales archaeon
ATAATATAGTTTTGATTTAATAAATCTTTTGGTTTAACAAAGGATTAGCTTGATTTGGATAAAGTTTATTAATAAGAAGTGAATTCTATGCTAAAAAATGGATAATCTTGATGACAGGCTTGAAATAACAAAGGACACAACAAAAGATGAAATAATAGATTATGCTGTCAGACTTTATGAAGAACATAAGCCTAAAGATTTAACAGAAGAAGAAGTAAGAAAATATGCTGGAAGTACATGGGAACACAGCAAAAGCGTCCATTATTATTTAGACCAACTTGGGATTTCTATTAAAAATTTTAAAGAGCAACATGAGATTGAAACCCCCCATGATCTTGCTGGTGAAGGCAATAAATTAGAGTGGGAGGTTATGCACGGACTTGCATATGCAGAAAAAGATACTCCTGAAAAAAAAGAGATATTCCAAAATGCACTCAAAAGGCACAGGATTCAGATGCACCATAAAATGGGGAATAATCCCAACTCTCCAGATGAATGGTTTATGTATTGGGCTATTGATGCTGTCTGCTCTCTTCTTGAAAACAGAACATATCAAGGGGGGGTTCATGATTGGAAAAAAATACAAAAAATTATATCCTCTAATCCAGAGTTGGGATACAGAAAAAAGAAAAAGATGCTAGATGCTGTTGAAGAAATGAAAAAAGTTACCCCCTTGCTTAAGAATTTAGAGATTTGGATATCATCCTTATTACAAGAGAATAATAAAGATTCAGAAGAAAAAAATTATAATTCAAATTAGCCTGTTCAATTTTTTATTTCTCATAAGATGGTTCTAAAACCGGAAAAACAAAAACATTTAAATATTAGCTTTCGTAACTTTTATAAAATACTGAAAGTTCAGAAAGTAGTGAATAAAAGATGATAAGCGCTTTAAAGAGCCCAAAGGAAGAATTTATAACATTAATGACTGAGAATTCTAAAGTTGAGGGGTTGGATGAGCTTTCATCAAAGATAATTGCCATTCTTTATGCAGAGCCAAATGAACTTTCGCTTGATGAGATTGCAAAAAGAACAAGATACAGCTTATCTGCAGTAAGCACAGCAATGAAATTCATAGAAAGGATAGGTTTAATAAAAAGAATAAAAAAGCCAAAGTCAAGAAAGATTTATTTTTACATGGAAAAGGGCATGATTAGGTTTTCCCTTGACATGATAAGAAGGAAATATGAGATGGTGATTCTGCCAACAAAGCAAAGGCTCCCCTCAATAATAAAAAGGTACAAAAGAGAGAAATCAGAAAACTCAAAAAATGAGCTTAAGATTATAGAAAACTATTATAAAGAAGTATTGGCATCTGAAGATATAATGGAAAAATCAATCAAAATGCTTGAAAATGCAAAAAAGAACCTAAAAAATGAATGATACAATAATTGAACTAAGAAATGTATGGAAAATTTATCAGATGGGTGAAGTTAAGGTAAATGCACTCAGGGGAATGAATTTTGAGGTCAAAAGAAATGAGTTTGTTTCAATAATGGGTCCAAGCGGCTCTGGAAAAAGCACAGCTGTAAACATGGTTGGCTGCCTGGACATTCCTACAAAAGGGGATGTTTACCTTGATGGAAAGAACATTGCTCACCTGCCTGAATCAACACTAGCCCAGATAAGGGGCAGAAAAATCGGATTTGTATTTCAGACATTTAATCTTATTCAAATATTATCAGCAAAAGAAAATATAATTTTGCCAATGATATTTCAGGGTATTCCTGCAGATAAAAGAGAGAAAAGAGCTGAGAAACTGTTAAGGCTTGTTCAGCTGGAAGACAGGATGAATCACAGGCCAACAGAGCTGTCTGGCGGAGAGCAGCAGCGTGTTGCAATCGCAAGGTCATTGGCAAATGATCCTGATGTAATTTTGGCTGATGAGCCAACAGGAAACCTTGATTCAAAAACAGGAAAGATTGTAATGGACTTTTTAAAGAACCTTAATAAAAAAGAGGGAAAAACAATAATAATGGTCACGCATGATGCTAATCTTGCAAAGCATGCAGACAGAATAGCATATTTAAAGGATGGTGTGATAATAAAACAATAATACTTAAACTAAAATATAAATGTTTAAAGGAGGATAAAATGAAAAAAGAAATAAAATCAATTGGAGTATTATTTGTAATGCTAATAGTTTGTGCATCTGTTTGTCTGGCTCCTGTTTCAGAGTCTGTAAACATTGATGTAAGTCTCATTAACCAGAATCCTGATCCTGCAGAGCCTGGAAAATATGTTGAGCTAAAGTGGAAAGTGGAGAATATGGGCTCTTCAAATGCTGAAAATGTTATTTTTGAGATTCTTCCAAAATTTCCATTTTCACTTGACCCAGGAGAGAGTACAACACAAAATATAGGAAGTGTTTGGGGAAGGCAGATTGGCGATAATGGAGTTATTGTAACTTATAGGCTTAAAGTAGATGAAAATGCTGTTGAAGGCCAGAATGAGATTGAGATAAGGTACAGTTTAGACAATGGAATAAACTGGCAAAAGCCGGGAAAGTTTTACATAAACATAAGGACTCATGATGCAATATTAAATGTAAAAAAGGTTAGTTATGATCCTGACCCTATGCCTCCTGGGAAGAAAACTGTTTTGAGCATTGAGCTTGAGAACATGGCTGATTCATTGCTTAAGGATATTAAAATAAGTCTTAACTTAATAACAATTTTACAGAGCGCAACCTCTATAAGTTATACTGAGCTTCCATTCTCTTGTTTTGGAACAACAAACCAGCAGGTTATAAAGAACATTGGAGCAGGAAAAACAAAGACAGTTGAATTCACACTTATTCCGGACCCAGATGCAGCTTCAGATGTTTACAAAATTCCAATAACAATTGAATATTCTGATGAGCTTGGAACAAATTACTCAAAATCAGAGGTTATAGGTGTGGTAGTTGGTGATGAACCAATTCTTGAGCCAATAATTGATTCAACAAACATATACACCAAAGGCAAAGTTGGAGAAGTAGATATTTCTTTTGTAAACAAGGGAACAACTGATGTAAAGCTGCTTGATGTTGAATTAAAAGAAAGTGATTATGTTAAGGTAATATCATCTCCAGAAGTCTATTTGGGGAATATTGACTCAGATGATTATGAGATTGCTGAATTCAAGATTTATGTAAATGATTTAGATGATTCAAGAGTGCCATTAATAATTAATTATAATTATCTCGACCCAACCAACAACAAGTATGAGAAACAGGAAACACTTTACCTTGATGTTTACAGCAGCAAGGAGGCAAAGAAATACAACCTTGACGGGGCTGGTGGTAGTTCTGGAGGAATATTTGCAGTAATTATAATTATTGTAATCGGCTACTTTGGATATAGATGGTGGAAAAAGAGAAAGAAGCATCAATAAAGGGGTTCTTTTTGTGCAAGAATGTTAAGAGATTATTCTAGATTTGCAATTAATGGACTAAAAAACAGAAAGCTTAGATCATGGCTTACTATGATAGGCATAATCATAGGCATAACTGCTGTTGTTTCTCTTATTGGAATAGGCCAGGGATTAAAGGTAGCGATAAGCTCTCAGTTTGGAGATATTGGAACTGATAAGTTAACTGTAATGGCATCTGGCGGCATGGGGCCCCCTGGCACTGGTGTTGTAACACCGCTGACAAAGGATAATGTGAAAAAAATTGAGCAGGTTAATGGAGTTAAGGTTGCTACTGGAAGGCTTGCAAGAAGCATTAAACTTGAGTATAATGACAATATGAAGTTTAACATGATTGCAAGCATGGCTGAAGGTGATGGAAGAGAACTTATTGAATCTGCTATGAACCTTGAGGCTGAAAAAGGCAGGTTGCTTGAGGATGGAGACAGAAAGAAAACAGTTTTGGGAAATAATCTTGGAGATAAA
>JAFCBX010000074.1 GCA_017610505.1 Methanosarcinales archaeon
CATTCTGAACATAGATTAGATTTTGATTTATTGAAAAGCTCAATTGAAAGAGCAAAACAAGCTGAACTAAAAACAGTTGTCTGTGCAAGGGATGTTGAGGATGCAAAAAAGATTGCTCATCTGAATCCAGATTTTATAGCTATAGAACCACCAGAACTTATAGGGACAAAAACATCTATTTCAGAGGCAAGGCCAGAAATTATAACTGATTCAGTCGGCTCAATAAAATCCATTAATAACAAAATAAAAGTCATTTGCGGAGCTGGCATACATGATTCCAAGGATATTAGAAAATCTATTGAATTAGGGGCAGATGGAGTTTTGGTTGCTTCTGTTATTAAAAGAGCAAAAAACAAAAAAGAAGAATTAAAAGAATTAGTGTCTGGTTTTGTAAAGTAAATTTCTAAATAAGACTAAGGAACAACAACATATAATTTCTGGGTTGTTCCATACCTCTTGGTAGAATCCTTCTCGCATGAAAAACTTTCATCACGGCATACATAAACATTAAGGACATATGTTCCCTTATCTGTTCCGCCAGGAACTCTAACACCAATCCCTACTTTTTTTTGCTCATTAGGTTTAATAGTTACCTTGTTTTTCAACATCCAATATTTCTCTTCTATTTGGAGTATTCCTTCAGAGGCTGATTCTTCAACATCAACGTAAAATTCACTCTCATCTCCTGTGTTTAGTATCCCAACTGTAAAAACCCCCATTTTATTTGGTCTTATCTCCCTTGTGCTTGTCCCTATGCATATTCTTTCCGAGGAGTCACATAATATATTCTCAAGTTGAGCATTAATTTCATCCTCTGTAATATCTCTGATTTCACCAGCCTGATGCATAAGGTCATAAACAAACTTAATTCCAAAGCCAAATATAACTATAGATAGAATTAGGAGTACAATAAAATTTATTGATAATTCAAATGCTTTCTTGTTCATTTTTCAGGATTTACAAAAAATAGTTTAGAGCTGTATGATTTTGTGTAGGTCTCCCTTTTTACCTTATTCTCATATATTGGATTCCCCTCGCTGTCGTGCCCTGTTCTTTCTTCTATGATGTATGTATAATCAATTACTAAGCTCGGTCTTTTCTCCTCTTCAATATTTTGCATACAGTCTTCATTGATTGGTATTGATTCAGTGAAATAATCACCAACACCATTTAATGTTCCATCAAACTCCTTTTCCCCAATCATAAGCTCTCTCTCAATAAGCTTTAGAGAGGTTATTACAACTGGAAGCACTAAATGTTCGTTTGTATCTTCCAGCTGAATCTTAACCTTGAATTTTGAACTGTCTATGTTAAAGGGCTGGTCAAGAGAAGATGTTATTCCAATCTTAAAATAGCTAAACTCCCTATCATGTATAAGGTCAATTCCCCTTATCAAAGAATCATCCATAATAAGGGCACATTCATTGTCCTTGCATCCATACTCAAGGTATTCTGTGTCATATGTCCTTGAGCCAATTTTTATTTCACCTTTGCCGCTGCACTTACCGCAATCTTTTTCACATAAGCATTTGTTTTCTCCAGCATTAGCCTCACATCTTCTATTTCCGCAGCAATTAGTAATAACATCTATCTCACACTTATTATTAACACATGCAACATCAAGGCATTTAGTGGAATAAGAGCTGTAATCCTTACTAACCCTTGAATTGCAGTCAGAACTAACCTTGCATTCCTTGCAGCCGCTAACTAATAACATAACAAAAATTAATACTACAATAACAAATTTAATTTTCATAAAAACCACTTATGATATAACTGTTACATAAAATGTCTTTGATGCATAATCTCCAGATGTATCACTACCTCCCTCAATAGTTGCAGTGCACATATATGTTGTAGCAACTGCCTTTGGTGATACCTTAACTATAGCTGGTAAAACCATTATCTCATCTCTCTCAAGTTCTCTTGATGTACTACTAAAAACATCAAATGAAACATGATCTTCAATATTTCCTGTTATTAATTCCATTGCATCAGTACACTTAAAGTCAATGTAAAAAAGAGTTGGAAGACTTTCCTCATTCCTTATTCCAAAATAAATCGTTTTTTCACTGCTTTTCTTCATTTCTATATTTTCCTCACGCAGTGCAAGCCTTTCATCGCTGTCCCTAAGCCTATTGATCATATCATTTTCAATATCCTTGCTTACTTCGCCAAGCTGTCCGATTGTTTGACTGAACATGCCCCTTATAAAGCCAAGTCCTATGCCAAGGACAGTTATAGCCAGAATCAAAATAACAATTGCATTAATAGATATCTGCAATCCTCCTTTCTTATGCCTTATATGCTTTAATCTCATTAAAATCACCTCTTTTTAATAATGTATACTAATATAGCAATTATATATAAAGCTTTCTATTATAATTAAATTCCCTTTAGAAAGCTTTTTAAATTACCTAAAATTCCCAAAAAGCATGGCAAGATTAAGAAAGTTTGCAGCTTACAGAAAAGTTGAAAGGCCTTACACAAGAATATCAAAGTTCAGAAAGAAATCTTTTATCAGGGCAAGCCCTAACCTTAAGATAGTGAGATTTGAAATGGGTGATCCAAGGAAAAAATTTAATTATACTCTTGAGCTTGTTTCAAAAACTGATTTGCAGGTAAGGCATGATGCAATAGAGTCTGCAAGGCAGACCAGCAATAGGGTATTGGAAAAAGAGCTTGGAAAAATGGGCTATTTTATGAAAATAATGATTTATCCATTCCATATCCTAAGAGAAAATCCATTGGCAAGCGGAGCTGGTGCAGACAGGATGTCAACAGGCATGAAGAAATCATTTGGAAAGGCTATTGGGGCAGCAGCACAAGTAAAGAAAGGGCAAAAGGTTTGCATAGTCAGGGTTAATAAAGATGGTCTTGAAACAGCAAAGAATGCTCTGAAGAGAGTATCAAAAAAAATGCCAAACTCCTATTCTATTTTAGTCAAGGAAAACAAGCCTGTTACTATTTCCAAATAAAGAGAAAGGTATAAATATAATCCCTGTTTCAAAAAAAGATATGGAATTAAGTCAGATAACAGGAGTGTTTCAGAATCAATACCTAGAAGCAGCATTAATCTTTCTTTTATTTGTAGTAATAGGAAGAACAGTTGCAGTTGTTTTAAGAAAATATCTGAAAAAAATAACTGAGAAGACAAAAACAAATTTTGATGATATACTGCTGGAAAAAGCAGAGCCTTCTTTAACATATATGATAATCTTAATTGGTGTGAGGGTTGTACTTGCACACCTTGGAATCATGACCTTATTAATCTCAAGAATAATCAATTCTTTTATAACAATCTTGGCAGCATATTTTATAATAATAGTTGTGGATACATTTATTGAATTCTGGGGTACCAGTTGGGCAAAGAGAACAAAATCAGGAATGGATGCCATGCTTCCTTTAATACATAAATTCTCAAAAATTGTTTTGATTATTGCAGGTTTTATGTTTATAATGAGCCTTTGGGATAAGGATGTAACAGGGTTTGTTGCAGGATTGGGTGTAGCAGGCATTGTGCTTGGATTTGCCCTTAAAGACAGCCTTTCAAATATATTTGGTGGAATCTCAATTATACTTGACAGGACTTATAAGGTTGGTGACAGGATAAAGATAGATTCTGGAGAAAGCGGAATAGTTTATGACATTGGGCTAAGAAGCACAAAAATAAAGACATGGGATAATGATATTATTGTATTGCCAAATGGAAAGATGGCTAATTCAAAAATACAGAACTATGTCCAGCCAAGCATTAGATCAAGAGCTGTTATTGATTTTAGTGTTGTATATGGCTCAGATATTAAAAATGTCAAGGATGTTGTTATGAAAACAATAAAAAAAGTAGAAAATGTTATAGAAGAGCCT